>JALRJW010000379.1 GCA_023268955.1 Aliarcobacter sp.
ATTAGATACAAAAAAATATATCTCCATCTTAGAAAAATTGCTTGAAAAACTTGATAGTGATAAATTTATAATTGCAGGTCACTCCTATGGTGGAAAAATTGCAACTTCTATAAATCCTCAAAATTTAGTTTTACTTTCAAGTGCTGGAATACTTGAAGAAAAAAGTGCAAGTACAAAAAGAAAAATCTTTTTGGCTAAATTATTTAAAAATTTAGGTTTAGGATTTTTAACAAAAGCTTTTAGAAGTAAAGATGTTGATAATATGAGTCAAAATATGTATGAGACATTTAAAAATGTATTAAATGAAGATTACAGCAAAAACTTTGAAAACTATAATGGCAATGCATTAATTTTTTGGGGAGAGAAAGATACAGCAACTTCTTTGGAATCTGGTAAAAAAATTTCAAATTTAATCAAAAAATCAACTTTTGTTTCATATGATGATGATCACTACTTTTTTTTGAAACATTCAAAAGATATATGCGAAAGAATAGAAAATGGAATACTTTAATTTATTTACACAAATAATCTTAATAATGAGTTTAGGTTGGTATTTAATTACTAATCTTCAATGGTATAACTACAAACTAGATAGAGTGGTTTTTAAACACCACAAATGGCAATGGCATATTTCATATTTTTTAGCACCCATTGTTGTTTTTTATTTAGTTGAGGGTTTATACTTTGCTATATATTTTTATTTAGTGTATATGACAAGTTTTGTGTTATGGAACAGAAAACTTGATAAACCATTAGTATTAACCCATAGAGTGAAAAGATTTTTAGGTATATTATTAGGTACTACATTTATTATAATTGTATTATGTATGGCAAGTGAGTCTTGCAAAACTACACCTATTTTTATTCCTTTGATTATAGCTTATGTAGTTTCAACACTAATAGAAAAAATGTTTTTTATCTCTTTTAAAAATAAAGGTAAAAAAAGATTACAAAGTATACCAAACATAAAAACAGTAGCTATCACAGCTTCATATGGTAAAACTTCAATTAAAAACTTTTTATATCATGTCTTAAAAAAGAAATACAAAGTTTATAAAACCCCAAGGTCTGTAAATACAATAGCAGGTATTGTTTTAGATGTAAATAGGGATTTACCCGATGATACACAAATATATATAGCTGAAGCAGGTGCTAGAGCAAAGGGTGATATTGAAGAGATAAGTATGTATCTTGAACCTGAAATTTGTGTATTAGGTAGTGTTGGAGAACAACATATTGAATACTTTAAAACTTTAGATAACATTATTCATACAAAGATGGAAATTTTAAAATCTCCAAAAATGAAAAGAGGTTTTGTTCATGAATCAGTTCCAATAAAAGATTATGACACAATAACTAAGTTTCCAGATGGTTTACATATAGTTAAATGTGATTTAAATGGAATTACATTTGATGTTAAACTAAAAGGTAATACTCATAGATTTCATGCTCCAATATTGGGTGCATTTAATGCTATAAATTTAACGGCTGTTATTTTAGTAGCTCAAGAGTTAGGAATGAGTGTAGAAGAGATTCAATTAGCTTTAGAAAAACTTCCTCAAGTAGAACATAGACTTCAAAGAATTGATGCAAATGGAAAAATAATAATTGATGATTCATTTAATGGTAATCTTGAAGGTATGCTTGAAGGAATAAATATTTGTGCTACATATGAAGGTAGAAAAGTGATAATCACTCCAGGGCTTGTAGAATCAACAGATGAAGCAAATATACTTTTAGCTCAAAGTATAAACGAAAAATTTGATTTAGCAATAATTACGGGAAGTTTAAACTCTAAACTTTTAGAAAATAATATTGATGATGATAAAGTAGTAATATTAACTGATAAGTCAAAAATGCAAGATATTCTAGCAAGTCATACAAGAAGTGGTGATTTAATTTATTTTGCAAATGATGCACCAAATTTTATTTAGGGATTAATAATGGAACATTTATATGCACCATGGCGATATTCATATGTAAGTGAAGAAAAGATTGAAGGTTGTGTTTTTTGTTATATAAAAGAGAATATTGATAATGAAAAAATGCAAGTCCTTTTTAAAGATGAACTTTGTTATGTGGTTATGAATAAATTTCCATACTCTCCTGGGCACTTTATGGTTATTCCAAATCATCATACAGATAAAATAGAAGATTTAGATGAAGAAGTTTGGTTTAGAGTATCAAAAAGAGTTCAACAAGGCGTAAGACTACTTAAAGCATCACTGAAATGTGAAGGTGTAAATATTGGTATGAATTTAGGTCGAGCAGCTGGTGCTGGAATTGAACAACATGTACATTATCATTTAATGCCAAGATGGATTGGTGATACAAATTTCATAACAACGGTAGGAAACACAAGAGTATATCCTGCTAATTTTGATGAAATTTACAAAAAATTAAAAGAAAATACAAATAAATTTTTTATCTAAAAAATTAAAATAAACTTAATATATATCTAATAACTGTATAATTTTCCTTATTAAAAGGAAATAAATTATATAAATTTATCATATAAATCCCATAAAACTTGACATTTAACTATTTTTAAGTTATAATCCGCGTCCATAATTTATGTTAATTACCATTTTTTGGGAAATTGACGAGTTCTTTAAAGGAAATTAAATGGAAAAAATTAGATTAAAGCTAAAAGCTTACGATCACAGAGTTTTAGACAGAAGTGTTGCTTCAATTGTTGAAGCTGTTAAGAGAACTGGTGCTGAGTTAAGAGGACCAATCCCTTTACCAACTAAAATCAGAAGATATACAGTTATTAAAGGGCCACACGTTAACAAAGATTCTAGAGAGCAATTCGAAATTAGAATTCACTCAAGAATGATTGATATCGTATCTGCAACTCCAGACACAGTAGATTCATTAATGAAACTAGACTTAGCTCCTGAAGTGGATGTTGAAGTTAGATCAATGGGTCAAGAATAAGAAGAAAGGGTAATACAAGATGGAATTTATAGTTCAAAAAATCGGTATGAGTAGAACAGTATCAGTACCAGCTACTCCTGTTACACTTTTAAAAGTTCTTGATACTAAAGTGTGTGAAGTTAATGAAGGTGTTGCATTCGTTTCTTATAGCAATGGTAAAAAATTTAACAAAGCTATTGAAGGTCAACAAAAAAAATACAACTTATCTAAAGAGTTCAACAGATTTGCAACTATGACAGTAGCAAATGGTGAAGCTGGTGATTTAGATGTTTCTCCTTTAGCTTCAGCTGCAGTTTTAAAAACAACTTTTAAAACTAAAGGTAGAGGTTTCTCTGGTGCAGTTAAAAGATGGAATTTCGCTGGTGGTAGAGCATCACACGGTCACAGAATGGGTAAAAGAGTTGGTTCTATTGGTAACTGTGAGTGGCCAGGTAGAGTTATGCCAGGTAAAAAAATGCCAGGTCAATACGGAAATACTAATGTAAGTGTTAAAAATAATGTTGTTTCATTTGATGCTGAAACAGGAATCTTAGTTGTTAAAGGTTCAGTTTCTGGTCCTAATGGAGCACTTGGTAGAGTAAAGGTTGCTAAATGAGTAAAGCAATAGTTTTAAACGACAAATTTGAAAACAATGGTGAGTTAAACTTACCTACAAGTTATGCAGAGATTAACTCTCACAACTTATATTTATATGTTAAATCATATTTATCAGCTTTAAGAGCTAACACAGCTAAAGCTAAAACTAGAACAGAAGTAAGCGGTGGTGGTAAAAAACCTAAAGCTCAAAAAGGTTCAGGTGCAGCTAGATGGGGTTCTAAAAGATCACCATTATTTGTTGGTGGAGGAGTTGTTTTTGGTCCTACTAAAAGAAACTACAACCAAAAAATTAATAAAAAACAAAAAGGTTTAGCATTAAAGTATGCTTTAAATGCTCAAGCTGATAAAGGTTCTTTATTCACTGTTGATTCAATTAAAGTTGAATCTGGTAAAACAAAAGACGCTGTTGCAGTTTTAAATAAATTAAATCAAAGAGATACATTAATTGTTGTTGATTCAATTGATGAAAAAACTTATTTAGCATTTAGAAACGTTAAAAACTGTTATATGGTTGAAAAGCAAGAAGTTAACGCTTATTTAATTGCTGCATACCACTCTGTACTAATTGAAAAATCAGTACTAGAAGTATTAACAAAAGAGGCTTAAGATGGCAGATATTACAGATATTAAAGCAATATTATATACAGAAAAAACAATCGAGCTTCAAGAAAATGGTGTAATCGTTGTTCAAACTAGTCCAAGAATGACTAAAAACGGTTTAAAAGAAGTTTTCAAAGAGTATTTTGGTGTAACTCCATCAAAAATTAACTCTTTAAGACAAAATGGTAAAGTTAAAAGATTTAGAGGGAAAATCGGTAAAAGAGCTGATTTCAAAAAATTCTACGTAACATTACCTGAGGGCGCTGAAATAGCGAACTTATCAGCATAAGGAGTATAGAAGATGGCAATTAAAAAATTTAGACCAATAACTCCTGCAAGAAGATTTATGTCTGTTATGGATACTTCTGATATTACTTCTAAACCAACTGTTAGATCTTTATTAGTAAGAATTAGCGCAAAAGCTGGTAGAAATAATAACGGTAGAATTACATCTAGACACAAAGAAGCAGGTGCTAAAAAATTATATAGAATTATCGATTTCAAAAGAGACAAATTTGGTGTTCCAGGTACTGTTTCAACAATTGAATACGATCCATACAGAAACTGTAGAATTTGTTTAGTAACTTACGCTGATGGTGATAAAAGATATATCTTACAACCTTCTGGATTAAAAGTTGGTGCAACTGTAGCTGCTGCTGAGTCAGGATTAGATATCTTACCAGGTAATGCAATGAAATTAATCAACATTCCTGTTGGAACAATGGTTCATAACGTTGAGTTAAAACCAGGTAAAGGTGGTCAATTTGCAAGATCAGCTGGTGGATATGCTCAAATTATGGGTAGAGAAGATAAATATGTAATCATGAGATTACCTTCTGGTGAAATGAGAAAAATCTTAGGAAACTGTATTGCAACTATTGGTGTTGTTGGTAATGAAGATTTCTCTAACATGGTTGTTGGTAAAGCTGGTAGAAGTAGACACCTTGGGATTAGACCTCAAACTAGAGGATCTGCAATGAACCCAATCGATCACCCACACGGTGGAGGGGAAGGTAAAACTAACTCTGGTAGACATCCTGTTACTCCATGGGGTATGCCAACTAAAGGTTATAAAACTAGAAAGAAAAAAGCTAGTGATAAACTAATCATTTCAAGAAGAAAGAAGTAAGGGTATAAGATGGCAAGATCAATAAAAAAAGGTCCATTTATAGATGCACACTTATTAAAAAAAGTTATCAAAGCTAATGAAAACAATGATAGAAAACCAATTAAAACTTGGTCAAGAAGATCAACTGTTTTACCTGATATGATTGGTTTAACTTTTAACGTGCACAACGGAAGAAATTTTGTTCCTGTATTAATTACAGAAAACCACGTTGGTTACAAATTAGGTGAATTCGCACCAACTAGAACGTTCAAGGGCCATAAAGGTTCTGTTCAAAGAAAAGGTTAATAGATGGGAAGAGCTGTTTTAAAATTTATTAGACTTTCTCCAATAAAAGCAAGATTAATTGCAAGAGAAGTTCAAGGTATGAATGCTGAGTATGCAATCGCTTCTTTAGAGTTTACTCCAAACAAAGCTGCTGGAATTATTTCTAAAGTTATTGCTTCAGCTGTAGCAAATGCTGGTTTAGAGCCACAAAATGCTGTAGTTACATCTGCAAGAGTTGACAAAGGTCCAGTATTAAAAAGATTTACACCAAGAGCTAGAGGTTCTGCTTCACCAAAGCATAGACCAACTGCACACATCATGATTGAAGTTGCAGAAGCATCTAAAGGAGACAAGTAATGGGTCAAAAAGTTAATCCAATAGGTTTAAGATTAGGAATTAACAGAAACTGGGAATCAAGATGGTTTCCTAAATTCGAAAACATTCCTTCAAACGTTGCTGAAGATGATAAAATCAGAAAATTCGTTAAAAAAGAGTTATACTATGCTGGTATTGCTCAAACTGTTATCGAAAGAACTGCTAAGAAAATCAGAGTAACAGTAGTTGCTGCTAGACCTGGTATCATTATTGGTAAAAAAGGTGCTGACGTTGAGAAGTTAAAAGATTCTTTATCTAAATTAGTTGGTAAAGAAATCGCTGTTAACATTAAAGAGGAAAGAAAACCTCAATTATCTGCTCAATTAGGTGCTGAAAATGTTGCTCAACAATTAGAAAGAAGAGTTGCATTTAGAAGAGCTATGAAAAGAGTTATGCAAAACGCATTAAAATCTGGAGCAAAAGGAATTAAAGTTTCTTGTTCAGGTAGACTTGGTGGAGCTGAAATGGCTAGAACTGAGTGGTACTTAGAAGGTAGAGTTCCATTACATACATTAAGAGCTAGAATCGATTATGGTTTTGCTGAAGCTCACACAACTTATGGTTGTATCGGAATTAAAGTTTGGATTTTCAAAGGTGAAGTATTAGCTAAGGGAATTCCTGCTGAGAAAACTGAAGACACTTCTAAACCAAAAAGAAGACCAGCTAAAAGAAGAGGTAAATAATTATGTTAATGCCTAAGAGAACGAAATTCAGAAAAATGATGAAAGGTAGAAACAGAGGTAAAGCTCATAGAGGTAACTCTTTAGCTTACGGTTCTATCGGAATCAAAGCTGTTGAACATGGTAGAATTGACTCAAGACAAATTGAGTCAGCAAGGATTGCTATGACAAGAGCTATTAAAAGACAAGGTAAAGTTTGGATTATGGTATTCCCTGACAAACCTCTTACTGCTAAACCATTAGAAACAAGAATGGGTAAAGGTAAAGGTGCTGTTGACAAATGGGTTATGAATATTAAGCCAGGAAGAATTTGTTTTGAGATGGGTGGAGTTGCAGATGAATTAGCTAGAACAGCTTTAACTTTAGCGCAACATAAATTACCATTTAAAACTAAAATTGTAACAAGAGATAGCGAAAATGAACTATACTGATATTAAAGACAAAAGTTTAAATGAACTTCAAGAGTTGTTAAAAGAGAAAAAGGTGCTTCTTTTTGAATTAAAAGCTAAGCTAAAAACTATGCAGTTAACTAACACATCTGAATTAAAAGTTGCGAAAAAAGACATCGCTAGAATTCAAACAGCTATGACTGCTGCTAAAGCTAACTAAGGATCTGTAAGATGACACATAAAAGAGAGATTCAAGGTGTAGTTGTTAAAAAATCTGGTGACAAAACTGCTTCAGTTTTAGTTACTAGACAAGTATTACACCCTAAGTATCATAAGACAGTAAAAAGATTTAAGAAATATTTAGTTCATGATGAAAAAAATGAATTAAATGAAGGTGACACTGTGATTGCTATCGAGTGTAGACCAATGTCAAAAACTAAATCTTTTAGATTAAAGACTATAGTTGCTACAGGAGTTAAATAATGATTCAAAGTTTTACTAGATTAAACGTAGCAGACAACACAGGTGCTAAAGAAATCATGTGTATCAAAGTTTTAGGTGGTTCTAAAAGAAGATACGCAACTGTAGGTGATGTTATTGTTGCTTCAGTTAAAAAAGCTTTACCAACAGGTAAAGTTAAAAAAGGTGCTGTAGTTAAAGCTGTTGTTGTTAGAACACACAAAGAAGTACAAAGAGAAAATGGTTCTTTAATTAGATTTGATGATAACGCTGCTGTTATCTTAGATGCTAAAAGAGAGCCTGTTGGAACAAGAATTTTCGGACCTGTAGCTAGAGAAGTTAGATACTCAGGTTTCATGAAAATTGTTTCACTTGCACCGGAGGTATTATAATATGGCAGTTAAATTAAAAATCAAAAAAGGTGATACAGTTAAAATCATCGCTGGTGATGACAAAGGTAAAACTGGAGAAGTTTTAAGAGTTATCCCTTCAAAAATGCAAGTAATCGTTAAAGATTGTAAAATTGCTAAAAAAACTGTTAAACCTGATCAAGAGAAAAATCCTAATGGTGGATTTGTAAACAAAGAAATGCCAATTGACATTTCAAATGTAGCAAAAGTAGAAGGTAAATAATTATGGCTTCAAGATTATTAGAAAGATACAAAGCAGAAATTAAACCAGCTTTAGAAGCTGAATTCCCAAAAAACAAAATGTTAACAGCTAAGTTAGAAAAAGTTGTTATCTCTGTTGGTGCGGGTGAAGCTATGAAAGATACTAAATTGATGCAAAACATTCAAGATACTATCTCTTTAATTGCTGGTCAATATGCAGTTAAAGTAATCGCTAAAAAATCGGTTGCTGGATTTAAAGTTAGAGAAGGTATGCCTGTAGGTGTAAAAGTTACTTTAAGAGGTGAGCAAATGTATAACTTCTTAGATAAATTATGTTCTATTGCATTACCAAGAGTAAAAGACTTCCAAGGTTTAGATAGAAATGGATTTGACGGTCAAGGTAACTTCAACTTTGGTTTAGATGAGCAATTAATGTTCCCAGAAGTAGTTTATGATGATATCATCAAAACTCATGGTATGAATATTTCAGTTTCTACAACAGCTAATAACGATGCAGAAGCATACAGATTATTAGAATTAGTAGGAATTCCATTTACAAAAGGAAAAGCGTAATGGCAAAGAAATCTATGATTGCTAAGCAAAAAAGAACACCTAAGTTTGCTGTAAGAGCTTACACTAGATGTTCAGTATGTGGTAGACCACATTCAGTGTACAGAGACTTCGGTCTTTGTAGAGTTTGTTTAAGAAAAATGGCTAACGAAGGTTTATTACCTGGTGTTAGAAAAGCTAGTTGGTAGGAGAAATTAAGCTATGATGAATGATATAATCGCAGATGCTTTAACTAGAATCAGAAATGCTGCAACAAGAAAATTAGAAGTAACAACTTTGTTACATTCTAATTCAGTTGTTGGTATTTTAGAAGTTCTATTAAAAAAAGAGTATATTACTGGTTACAAAGTAATCGAAGGTGAAAACAACAAGAAAACTATTCAAGTTGAATTAAAATATGATGAAAACGAAAGATCAGTAATTAACGAAATCACTAGAGTTTCAAAACCAGGAAGAAGAGTTTATAAAAACGCTTCTGAAATCAAATCATTTAAAAACGGACATGGTACTATTATTGTTACAACTAACAAAGGTATCATTGCTAACGATGAAGCATATGCTGCTAACGTTGGTGGTGAAGTACTATGTACTGTATGGTAGGAGTTTAGAATGTCAAGAATTGGAAAACAACCTATCGCAATTCCATCTGGAATTGAAGTTACAGTAAACGGAACAGTAGTTACTATTAAAAAAGGAAACCAATCTTCTAATGTTGAAACACATGGTAGAGTTGGTGTTGAAGTTGCTGAAGGTAAAATTATCTTAGCAAGAAATGGTGAGTCTAAACAAGATTCAGCATTCTGGGGAACTTATAGAGCATTAATTAACAACGCTGTTGTTGGTTTATCTGCTGGATTCAAAAAATCATTAGAAATTAACGGGGTTGGTTATAGAGCTGCTGTTAAAGGTAATGTTTTAGAATTACAATTAGGTTACTCACACCCAATTAACTATGAAATTCCAGCAGGATTAAATATTACTGTTGAGAAAAACGTTATTAGCGTAGAAGGTGCAGATAAACAACAAGTTGGTCAAGCTGCTGCAATTATTAGAGGCTTTAGAGCACCAGAACCATATAAAGGTAAAGGTGTTAAATATTCTGACGAGGTTATCGTTAGAAAAGCTGGTAAAACTGCTAAAAAGTAAGGTGTGAAGTATGAGTAGAGCAAAAGATTTAGCTAAAAAACAAGCTTTAAGAGCTAGAAGAAAAAGAAGAGTTAGAGGATCAATCTCTGGTACTGCACTAAGACCTAGAGTATCTGTTTTCAAATCAAACAAATACTTAAGTGCTCAAGCTATTAATGACGTTGATGGTGTTACTTTAGCATCAATTAACTCTAAAGCTTTAGGGTTAAGTGTATCTAAAGAGAATGCAACTAAAGTTGCTGCAGCGTTTGCAGAGAACTTAAAAGGTGCAGGTGTAGATACAGTAGTATTTGATAGAAATGGTTATCTTTATCATGGTGTTGTTGCAGCATTTGCTGACGGACTAAGAGATAACGGTATTAAATTATAAGGGTTAATGATGGCAGTAAATAGAGATGACTTTCAAGAAGCAATCGTTAAAATTGGAAGAGTAACAAAAGTTGTAAAAGGTGGTAGAAGATTCAGATTTACAGCTTTAGTTGTTGTTGGTGATAAAAATGGTACAGTTGGATTTGGAACAGGTAAAGCAAAAGAGGTTCCAGATGCAATTAAAAAAGCTTTAGATGATGCATTTAAATCTTTAATCAAAGTTAACATTCATGGTACAACTATTGCACATGATATTCAACATAAATATAACTCAAGTGTTATTTTATTAAAACCAGCATCTGAAGGTACAGGACTTATCGCAGGTGGTGCGACAAGACCAGTTCTAGAATTATCAGGTGTTAAAGATATTATTGCAAAATCTTTAGGTTCTAATAATCCAAATAACCTTGTACAAGCTACTGTAGAAGCATTAGCAAGAATTAAAGGATAATAATTATGTTAGAAAATTTAAAACCTGCTGAAGGTAGCACAAAAAACGTAAAAAGAATCGGTAGAGGTCAAGGAAGCGGTACTGGTAAAACTGCTGGTAAAGGTAACAAAGGTCAAAAAGCTAGATCTGGATACAAAATCAAAAGAGGTTTCGAGGGTGGTCAACAACCAATCTATAAAAGATTACCTAAAGTTGGATTCGTATCAAGAGTTACTAAACCTTATACTATTAATACAGATAAAGTAACAAATGTAGCTTCATTAGAAGAGATTACATTAGAATCAATTAAATCTGTTTACAAATTATCTAAATCTGTAACTAAAGTAAAATTAATTGGTTCAAACGTTAGTGAACTTAAATCTAAGATTAAAGACGAAAACGTTACTACTTCTGGAAAATAACCATGAGTAAAGATCTAATAAATAAGATTCTTATTACATTAGGTTTTATATTACTTTACAGGCTACTGGCTTATGTGCCAGTTCCTGGGGTTAATATTGACGTAGTAAAAGAATTTTTTGATTCTAACGCGAACAATGCATTAGGTCTTGTAAATATGTTCAGTGGTAATGCAGTTGAAAGACTGTCTATTATATCACTTGGAATTATGCCTTACATTACAGCTTCAATTATTATGGAGCTACTTGCTGCAACTTTCCCAGCTCTTGGAAAAATGAAAAAAGAGAGAGATGGAATGCAGAAGTATATGCAAATCATCAGATATACAACTATTGTTATTACATTAATCCAATCTATTGGTGTGTCTATGGGATTAAACTCATTAACAGGTCAAAGTGGACAAGGTGCAATTTCAATTGATATGAACACATTCATTTTAGTATCTTCAATTTCTATGTTAACGGGTACTATGTTATTAATGTGGATTGGTGAGCAGATTACTCAAAGAGGTATTGGAAACGGTATTTCTTTAATTATCTTTGCAGGTATCGTATCAGCTATTCCTAGCGCAATTGGTGGTACTATTGATTTAGTTAACAATGGTCAAATGAATTTCTTAACTGTTATTGCTATTTTAGTAATTATTTTAGCTACTGTTGGAGCTATTATATATGTTGAATTAGCAGAGAGAAGAGTTCCTGTTTCATATTCTAGAAAAGTTATGATGCAAGCTCAAAACAAAAGAGTTATGAATTACATTCCAATTAAACTGAACTTATCTGGAGTTATTCCAGCTATTTTTGCAAGTGCTATTTTAATGTTCCCTGCAACTGTTTTACAAGGTAGTCAAAACCCTATCTTAGTTACTATTGCAGATTATTTAAGCCCAAGTTCATATACATTTAACGTATTTATGTTCTTATTTGTAGTTTTCTTTGCATTTTTCTATGCATCGATTACATTTAATGCAAAAGATATTTCTGAAAATCTTAAAAAGCAAGGTGGATTTATCCCAGGTGTTAGACCAGGAGAAAGTACAGCTGCTAGATTGAATGATATCGCAGGAAGATTAACTTTCTGGGGAGCTATATATTTAGGTTTAGTTTCAACTTTACCTTGGTTAATTGTAAAAGCTATGGGTGTGCCTTTCTATTTTGGAGGGGTTGCAGTTCTTATCGTTGTTCAAGTTGCTATTGATACAATGAGAAAGATTGAAGCTCAACAATATACTAACAAGTATCAAACTTTGAGTGCTGTAGGTTTATAATAATGGCTATTGCAATTAGGAAACCTAATGAAATAGAGAAACTTCGTGACGCAAATAGAATCGTTGCGAAGACTCTAAACTACTTAAGAGAAAACGTAAAAGCTGGTATGACTTTAAAAGAAGTTGATGCAATGGGTGAGGCATTTATTGTTTCACATGGTGCTAGACCTTCATTTAAAGGTCTATATGGTTTCCCAGCTTCTGTTTGCACTTCTTTAAATGAAGTAATTATCCATGGTATTCCAGATGACACAGTTTTAAAAGAAGGCGATATTCTAGGTTTAGATATCGGTACTGAGTTAGATGGATGGTTTGGAGATTCTGCAATAACAATGCCTATTGGAAAAATATCACAAAAAGATGAAGATTTAATTGCTTGTGCAAGAGATTCTTTGTATTTTGCTATTGATATTATAGAAGAGGGTATGAGATTTAAAGAATTATCATATGAAATTGAGAAGTTTATTAAAGGTAGAGGTTATCAACCATTAGTAAGATTTTGTGGACATGGAATTGGTAAAAAACCACATGAGGATCCTGAAATTCCAAATTATTTAGAACATGGAACTCCTAAATCTGGTCCGAAAATTAAGAATGGTATGGTTTTTTGTTTAGAACCTATGATTTGTCAAAAAGGAAATGAACCAGTTATTTTAGATAATGGTTGGGATGTAGTTTCTGAGGATGGATTAAGAGGTAGTCATTATGAGCATACGGTTGCTGTAATTAACGGCAAAGCACAGATACTAAGTTCTGTAGAATAATTGGGAGAGAATCAAAGTGGCAAAAGATGATGTAATTGTTGTAGATGGTAAAGTAATTGAGGCATTACCAAATGCAATGTTCAGAGTTGAATTAGATAACGGTCATGTAGTTTTATGTCATATCTCAGGAAAAATGAGAATGCACTACATTAAAATCTTACCATCTGATAAAGTAAAAGTTGAAATTACACCTTACTCTTTAGATAAAGGTAGAATTACTCATAGATACAAATAGTATCTAAAATTTATTATGAAGTATTTTTTAATACTTCATAATTATTTAATAAATTTAATATATATCAAACTAATTTTTTGTACAATTTCGAATGACGGAATTAACAAAAAAATCTTTACTTAACTACTTAAACAAATTAAAATCTTATGGTTACAATTACCATGAAAATTTAAATTTAAATATAAATTCAAAACCTTCAAATTTTTCGTTGCCAAATGACTTATTTAAAATTGAAAAAATAGCCCAAAACTGTCATTTATGCCAAAATTCTAAAACTAGAAAAAATGTTTTGTTTTCATCTGGAAATATTAATTCTAATGTAATGTTTTTGTTTGATGAACCTTCAACTAGCGAAGATGACACAGGACAATTTAATGTTGGTAAAAGTGGAGAAATGATTGTTAAGATGATTACAAATGTTTTAAAACTTAGAATTGAAGATGTTTATACAACTTCTTTAGTTAAATGTAAAAGTAATGATAGTCTAAAATTTAGTGATTATGAAATATGTTCAAGTTATTTAGAAAAACAAATCCAAATAGTTAATCCAAAAATAATAGTAATATTTGGAGAAAAAGCTTATAATTATTTTACTAGAAATGATGATTTTTTTAAAATTAGAGGTAAAGAGTTCATGTTTAATGATAAGCTTTTATTAGCAACTTATTCCCCATCATTTTTACTTAGAAATCCTTCATACAAAAAAGACTCTTATTTAGATATTTTAAGAGTTAAATCTATATTGGAGTCATAATTTGAAATTTATTTATTTAATTATATTGTCAATATTTTTATTTACAGGTTGTTCACAAAAAAGAGTTATTGAAGTAAATTATGGTGATAAATCACAAGTAGTGGAAATCAAAAAAGATATAAATAAACACATAGATGCTGAAAAAGAAGAAAATATCACTATTTTAGAGGATATTGCTGTTAATGAAGGTTTAGTTTATAAAGATAAAAATGATAAGTTTTATTTAGCAATTGTTTATTCTTCAAAACATGTCTCTAATTATTATGAAAGCACATTAAATACTATTTTAGGGTATTTAAATTATAGAAAAGCTGATTTTAATATTAAAGGTTTTGATTGTAAAGATGAGACAGTTGAAGCTTTAAACTCTTGTTTTCAAAAGGTTTATGATAATGGGTTTAAAAATACAATTGCACTACTTACTCCATTTACATCAGATAATTTAGTAAAGCTAAATACTTATGATTTAAATATCTATTTGCCACTTTTAGAAAAACAAAATGATAATAGATTTATTTATGGTTCTATTGATTATGAAGCACAGATCAAAAAAATGATGGAATATTCATATATGAACACAACAATTATTTATCAAGATAATTTTTTAGGTAATAAACTTCATTCTACACATAATAAAATTAATCCAAATGTTTATTACAATATGAAAATTGATAATTCAAATAATGATTATAAGTCATTAATTGAAAATAATGAAGTATTAGACTATTCTACAGTATTTATGTATACTAATAACATAAAAGCATCTTTACTTTTATCTCAAATGACGGTTTATGAAAAATATCCATCATTAATTTTGTCTACTCAACAAAATTTTAAACCTGATATTTTTGAATTAACTCAACAACAAGATAGAAAAAATCTATTGATTATTAATTCAATATCTGATTTTAATCCCGTATTAAAAGATGAAATTGAATATTTTGGCGCTGATGCTACATATAATTGGGTTGATTATTCTGTTTTAGTTGGTGTTAACTATTTTTATGACAAGAATTTATCAAATTTATTAAAAAATGATATTAAAGATAACCATGTTATATATGAAACTAGAGTTTATGAAGCTAAAAAATTCGGCTTTGTTGAACTTAAGTAAAATTTAGATAAAATCGCGAATATTTAAGGATTGGAGTTTAATTTTGAGAACACATTATTGTACTGAAGTTACTGAAAAAAACATCGGAGAGGTTGTTACTGTTGCTGGATGGGTAAACAGTAGAAGAGACCACGGTGGAATTATTTTTATCGATTTAAGAGATAAAGGTGGATTAGTTCAATTAGTTGCTGACCCACAAGATAGTAAAGAAGCATTAGAAGTTGCAGAATCTGTAAGAGATGAATTTGTTTTAATTGCAACAGGAAAAGTAAGAGCTAGAGGTGAAGGATTAGAAAATCCTAATTTAGTTACTGGAAAAATTGAGATTGTTCTAGAAAAATTAGTTATTGAGAATAAATCTAAACCTATGCCATTTGATTTTAATGATGAAAAAGTAAATGATGAAATCAAATTAAGAAATAGATTTTTAGAATTAAGATCAAGAAAATCTTACGAGATTTTCAAATTAAGATCAAAAGCAACTATCCAAGTTAGAAATACACTTGATGAATTAGGTTTTTTAGATGTTGAAACACCTATTTTAACAAAATCAACTCCAGAGGGTGCTAGAGATTATTTAGTTCCATCAAGAGTTCACCCAGGTGAATTTTATGCACTTCCTCAATCTCCTCAATTATTTAAACAATTATTGATGGTATCTGGATTTGATAAGTATTTTCAAATTGCAAAATGTTTTAGAGATGAAGATTTAAGAGCTGATAGACAACCTGAATTTACTCAAATAGACGTTGAAATGTCTTTTTGTAATCAAGAAGATGTAATCAAAGTTGCAGAAAAATTAATTTATGATGTATTTACAGCTTGTGGAAAAAATGTTCCTTCAACATTCCCAAGACTTACATATGTAGAGGCTATGGAAAAATATGGTTCTGATAAACCTGACTTAAGATTTGATATGCCAATGGTTGATGTTATTGATATTTTTGCTAACTCAACAAATGAAATTTTTGCTGATATTGCAAAAGATAAAGCACACAATAGAATCAAAGCTATCAAATGTCCAAATGGGGATAATATTTTCTCAAAAAGACAAATGAAAGGTTTTGAAGATTACGTTAGAAAATTTGGAGCTAAAGGTTTAGGTTACTTCCAAATGAAAGAGGATGGATTAAAAGGTCCTTTAACTAAGTTCTTCTCAGAATCTGATTTAGAAGAAATCGTAAAAGCTACTGAACTTGAAGTTGGAGATGTAGTATTCTTTGGTGCTGGTCACAAAAAAGTTGTTTGGGATTACATGGGAAGATTTAGACTTCATTTAGCAGAGCAAATGGATATTATTCCTGCTGATAAATATGAATTCTTATGGGTTGTTGATTTCCCTATGTTTGAAGTTGAAGATGGAAGAGTAAAAGCACTTCATCATCCATTTACAATGCCAAAAGATTTAAATAAAGAAAATATTGAAGATATTGAATCTATTGCTTATGATATCGTATTAAATGGTACAGAGTTAGGTGGTGGTTCAATCAGAATTCACAAAGAGCATATTCAATCTGAAGTGTTCTCTTTAATGGGAATTTCAGAAGAAGAAGCACAAGAAAAATTCGGATTCTTACTAGATGCACTTAAATATGGTGCTCCTTCGCATGGTGGTTTTGCTATGGGTCTAGATAGAATGATTATGCTTTTAGCGGGAACTGATTCAATCAGAGATGTAATTGCATTCCCTAAAACTCAAAAAGCTCAATGTTTAATGACTCAAGCACCTTCAGAAGTTGATGGTGAGCAATTAAAAGAATTAAGCTTAAGAATTAGAAAAATCGAACAATAATAAATCCTTATAACCCAAGCTTTTGCTTGGGTTAATATTCCCTTCATGTAATCAAAAAAATTTATTAAAATCTAACACAAAATTAACATTTCAGAAAAAAATATTTGGCTTATTAATCTATATTCGATAAAATACAAAAAAATTAAATAAAGATTTAAAATGAGT
Source organism: Aliarcobacter sp. (assembly GCA_023268955.1). Lineage (GTDB taxonomy): Bacteria > Campylobacterota > Campylobacteria > Campylobacterales > Arcobacteraceae > JALRJW01. The sequence continues at coordinate 17,071 of JALRJW010000379.1, forward strand.
TTTAACTATAATATTAAAAAGCCAAATACTTTTTTACCAACTACAAAAGCAGAAATGGAACAAAGAGGTTGGGATGAACTTGATGTAATTCTAATAACAGGAGATGCTTATATAGATTCTCCTTTTATGGGTATTTCAGTTGTTGGAAGACTTTTAGAAGATATTGGTCTTAGAGTTGGGATTATTGGTCAGCCTGATGTTGAAAGCGATATTGATATAAAAAGAATGGGTGAACCTAAATTATTTTGGGGAGTAAGTGGTGGAAGTATTGATTCAATGGTTTCAAACTACACAGCTTCTAAAAAATTTAGAAACTCAGATGACTACACTCCAGGTGGGAAAAACAACAAAAGACCTGATAGAGCTACACTTGTGTACACAAACTTAATTAGAAGATATTTTAAAGATACTGTTCCTATTGTTTTAGGTGGAATTGAAGCAAGTTTGCGAAGACTTACTCACTATGATTTCTGGACAAATAAGTTAAGAAAACCAATTTTATTTGATGCAAAAGCTGATTATATGATTTATGGAATGGGTGAAAAAGCTATTATTGAACTTGGTGAAACTCTAAGAGATGGTGGAGATGTAACTAAGATTAGAGGTATATGCTATATTGCAAAAGAGCCTGTTGAAGATTATAATCAAATTCCTTCCCATCAAGAGTGTTTAGATGATAAAGAAGAGTATATTGAACTTTTCAAACATTTTTACGATAATAATGATCCTGTTTATTCAAATGGACTTTGTCAAAAAGTAGATTCAAGATATCTAATTCAAAATCCACCAAGTGACCATTTAGACCAAGATGAAATGGATCATGTTGCTAATTTTCCTTACCAAAGAGATATGCATCCATTTCATAAAAAAGATGGAAAAGTTAAGTGTTTAGAGACTATTAAATTCTCTATCATGACTCACCATGGTTGTTGGGGAGAGTGCAATTTCTGTGCAATTGCTGCTCACCAAGGAAGAACAATCCGTACAAGAAGTGAAGAAAATATCATTAATGAAGCAAAACACTTTACTACTATGAAAGATTTCAAAGGAATTATTTCAGATGTTGGTGGACCAACAGCTAATATGTATGGTTACGAATGTAAAAAGAAAATCAAAAAAGGTACTTGTACAGATAACTATAGATGTGTAGATGCTCACAGACTTTGTAAAGCTATGAAGGTTGATCATTCAAGAAATATTCAACTTCTAAAAGATATTAGAGCAGTGCCTGGAATTAAAAAAGCCTTTGTGGCTTCTGGAGTTAGATATGATTTAATTACTGCTGATAAAAAGCATGGTAAAGAGTATTTAAAAGAGATGATTGACCATCATATTTCAGGTCAAATGAAAGTGGCTCCTGAACACACAAGTGATGAAGTTCTCCATCATATGGGAAAACCAGGAAAACAAACTTTAATTGATTTTAAAAAAATGTATGATGATTTAAATGCTCAATCAGGTAAAAAACAGTTTTTAACTTATTATTTAATTGCAGCTCATCCTGGTTGTGAAGAAAAACATATGCATGAGTTAAAAGATTTTACAACAAATGAATTAAAAATGAATCCAGAACAAGCTCAGATTTTCACTCCAACACCAGGAACTTGGTCGGCTGTTATGTATTATACAGGACTTGATCCATTTACAAAGAAAAAGATTTTTGTTGAAAAAGATTTAAGAAAAAAAGAGAAGCAAAAAGAGATTGTAATTAAAAAAGAAAAATTCCATCACAACAAAAAATCATCTGATGCTGGTATGCAAGGATAAATTTTAATGAAATATATATTTTTAATTTTATTCATAATTTCAGGATTGTTTTCATCTTCAAAATTTACTGAAGAGATGAAATATGAAACAAATTATGAAATCGCCTTAAATAAAGCAAAAAATGAAAACAAAAATTTAATGATGTTAGTAACAAGTGAATCTTGTCCTTGGTGTAGAAAACTTGAAAGACAAACATTAAGAAAAGAGGATATTAATGACATAATTCAAAAGTCATATATCCCTTTAAATGTTGATCAAGATTTAAAAAATTATCCTAAAAACTTTGAAGTTAAATATGTACCTACTGTTTATTTTATAGATTCTAAAAGTGGAAAGATAATACAAAAAAGTGTAGGTTATAAAAACAAAAAAGAGTTTTCTAACATACTTGGGAAAATTAAATGAAAAAGTTAATTCTTCTTTTTTTCTTTGCTGTTTATTCATATGCAATCACACCATACTCTTTAGAAAATTTAAAAGAGTTAAATATTAAGTTTATAAATAAAAAAGATGTTATCCCAAAAGTTTTGGAAGAAAAAATCACTAAAGAAGTTAAAGATAAATTAGAATCTTTAGGAATAAAAACTACAAGTGATAAATATGCCTATCTTAAAATGACAGTTAAAATAACTAACTTTGATAAAATCAAATTTGTAAGAACTTCTTTAGTATTACAAGAAGATGTAAAATTACATAGGGATGAAACCTTTGAAGCTATGGCTGTTACTTATCAAAAAAATGATGAGTTTGAGTTAGAAGATTTAGAAGTTGATATTTATGAATCATTTATAAAATATCTTTTAGATGATTTTATTGAACAATATAAATCAGAAAATTAGGATTTCAAATTTCAAACATTAAAAAAGGGAAGTTTAGATGAAAATCTAACTTCCCTTTTTTATTTTAAATATGTTTATAAATTATGCTAATGCATTAAACATATCTGCTGTAACTTCAGAAACATCTTTTGTTCCATCTAGTTCCATAAATACACCCATTTTTGAATAAAAATCAATTAATGGTGCTGTTTGAGTGTGATAAGCATAAAGTCTGCTAATTACAGTTTCAGCATTATCATCTTTTCTGATTTTTAATTCACCAACACAGTAATCACAAACACCTTCTTCTTTTGAAGGATTGAACTCAACATGGAAAGAAGCTCCACATGAACCACATACTCTTCTTCCTGTAATTCTTCCAACGATCAATTCATCAGGAACGTTTAAAGAGATAACTTTATCTAAAGAAATTCCCATAGTAGCCATTAATTCATTTAAAGCTTCTGCTTGAGCTAATGTTCTTGGGAAACCATCTAAAATGAAACCTTCTTTGCAATCTGACTCTGCTAATCTATCTTTGATAATACCAATAATTGTTGAATCAGGAACTAATTGTCCTGCATCCATGAATTTTTTTGCTTCCATTCCCATATCTGTTTTATCAGCAATTGCTGCTCTTAAGATATCTCCTGTAGAGATTTGAGGAATGTTGTATTTTTCGATTAAAAATTTAGCTTGAGTTCCTTTACCAGCTCCAGGTGCTCCAAATAACATTAAGTTCATAGTTCATTTTCCTTTTAAGTTGTTCTTTAAGTTTTTGGTATTGTATTCAAAAAAATTTTAATACTACCTAAGTTTATAAAGTTAGCAATTTTTTTAATCATACATAAAGAATTTAAACTGTTTTTGTTACAATTGCGAATTAAAAGAATAAAAATTCACCAAAGGCTATTTATGAAAAAACTATTTTTAATTATTGGAGCACCTGGTTCTGGTAAAACAACAGATGCGCAATTAATTGCAGCTAAACACGAAAACATCACTCACTATTCAACGGGGGATATGTTTAGAGCTGAAGTAAATAGTGGTAGCCAAAGAGGAAAAACAATTGATAGCTATATAAGCAAAGGCTTAATTGTACCTATTGATATAGCTATTCAAACTATTGTATCAGCAATCAAAAAAGCTCCAACAGACGTTGTAGTTATCGATGGATATCCAAGAAGTGTTGAGCAAATGATAGAACTTGATAAGTTTTTACAAAATGAAGCTGAGGTTAAATTAGTTAATTGCATTGAAGTTGATGTATCTAAAGAGACTGCTTTTCAAAGAGTTTTAGGAAGAGCAGCTGATGCGCAAATTGTTAGAAGCGATGATAATGAAGAAGTATTTTTAAACAGAATGAATCTTTTTTTAGAGCCTTTAAATGATATTAGAGAGTTTTATACAAAAAAAGAGCTTTTAAAAACTATAAGTGGTGAAGCAAGTATTGAAGAAATAGTTTCTGAAATGGATGCTTTTATCAAATCAAAAATTTAAAGATTTTACTTAAAGTATATGAAAAAAGTAAATTTTTATTCAGTAATTATAGGTACCGAACTTCTAAATGGGCGTCGTAAAGATGCTCATTTTTCTTTTTTAAATCAAGAACTTTTAAAGAGAGATTGGACTCACAAAGCTTCATTTATTATTGAAGATGACCCAAAATTAATGGATGATATTTTTAAACTTATTAAAAATGATAAAAACTCTGTTATGTTTTGTTTTGGTGGCATTGGTTCAACTCCTGATGATTATACAAGACAAGCAGCAGCTTTAGCATTTACAGAGGCTAAGATGGAATATAATCAAGAAGCTAAAGAGTTAATTGAAAATCAATTTGGGAAAGAAGCGTATCCCCATAGAATAAATATGGCATATTTGCCCATAAACGCAAAATTACTTAAAAATGTAGTGAATAATGTTCCTGGATTTTATTTAGAAAATAGATTCTTCTTTACACCTGGTTTCCCTTCTATGAGTCAAGCTATGGTTATAGAAGCTTTAGAAAAGTATTATCCAATTGGCATAAAAAAATATTCAAAAGTATTAACAGCATTTTGTGGTGAAAATGACTTAATTGAGACTATGAAAAAAGTTAGTAGTGATGTTGAATTGTCATCTTTACCAAAATTAGTTGATGGAAAAAGAAGAGCTGTTATTAATATTTCTTCAATTGAAAAAAATAAAGAAAGTGTTGATAAAAACTTTAAGATGTTTGTTGATTATTTAGAAAACAATAGGGTGGAATATATTTTAAAGGATATTACTCTATAGGCTTATAATATCCAAATTTCCAACTATTATCCTTTGGGTATTTGTGTAGATTGAAATCACTCCAAACTTTTATGCAAAGTTTATTACCAGCTTCTTTTTCTCTTTTTGCAAAAATAGCTGCCCTTCCAAAATTAGCTAAAGTTCCCATTCCGTTAGCATACATATAAGCTAAAAAACAATCAGCCTTAGTGTATTTTTGTTTGGAAGCTTTTTCAAAATAGTAAAACGCCTTTGTATAATCTTTATCAACTAATTTATTACCTTGTAAAAAAAATCTTCCAATCATAACTTGAGATTTTGGATTTCCATTGTTTGCATCTTCTAAAAAAAGATTATAGGCTTTTTCATAATCTTTTTTTTTCATAAAATCTTGTGCTAATTCATATTTTAAGTCATAAGAAAAAAGTGAACTTCCAAATATAAAAAGAAAAAAAGCCCACTTTAGCATTTTTAGATAATCTCTTTTTTTATAAATGGACTAAGAGTAGTTGTAATTTCATAACTAATTGTATTATGAAGTTTCGCTAAACTTCTAACATCATCAAAAATGCATACTTCATCTTTATCTGTGTTTAAAGATAGATTATCCATAGAAACTCTTCCTAAAATTCTATATCCATCTTTAGTAAAGAATTCTTGATTTTCATTAATTCTCAAAAATCCATTTCCATATCCAACATCATATGTTGAAATTATTATTTTTTTATCAGTTTTATATGTTCCACCATATCCAACTGATTCATTTTTATTTAAATATCTAGTAGAAATTCTATTAGCCCATAAAGATAAAACAGGTTTTAATTTTGGAAAATCTAGCACATCATCATTGTCTAAATAGCCATACATTGCAATGCCAATTCTTGCTAAATCTTCATCGAAATTTTCACATCTAAAAAGACCTGCAGAGTTGCATGAATGAAAGATTGGTTGAGGTTGCGAAAGTTTTTCACATAACTTAATAACTTTATCTTTTATATTATAAAAGTGTTGTTTTTGAACATAATAGTCACAACTAACTGTATCAGCATTTTTGTAGTGAGTCATTATCCCACAAATTTGAATATTTTTCTTTAAAAGTCCTGAAATAGCCACTTCTAGGGAATCTTGACAAATTCCATTACGATTCATACCAGTATTAACCTTAATGTGAACTTTTATGTTTTTAGGAAGTTTCTCAATATGTTCTAAGCTATTTAATACTATGTGAAAAGCATGTGAATAACTAGTATTAAGTTGTTCAAAATCAGTTTGTGCAAGTATTAAAATTTCATCAAAATAATTTTTGATTTGCAGTGCTTCATCCATGTTTCTAACTACTGCTTTTTTTATACCAAATTCGCTAGTTAGGGAAGCCATTTCTAATATGCCATGACCATATGCATTGTCTTTTAAAACTACTGCTATTTTATTGCTATGCTTAACTTTATTTTTGATTATATTTAAATTGTCAAAAAGATTATTTTTATTAATTTTTATTGTAGGCAAATTATTTTATTTCACTTTCGTCAAAATATTTTCGTATTAAGATAGCATCTTTTTCGTTTAAAACATCTTTCAATTCTTCTAAATTTGCATTTTTAATTTTTTCAAATTCACCAAAATATAAAAGTAGTTTTTTAACTTTTGCTTCACCAATCCCTTTAATTTGTAAAAGTGAAACTTGCTTATCTTCACGTCTTTTTTGTTTTTTATGGAATGTTATTGCAAATCTATGGGCTTCATCCCTTTGTCTTTGAATAAATTGTAATCTTTGGTCACTTGTTGGTAGTTTCAATTCTTTGTATTCACCTAAACTTGTTTTGTAGTGAATTATATCTTTTGCTTTACCTCTTGCCCTATGAGCTTTTGCATCCACTTTTTCTTTTGCTATGGCAACAGCTTTTAAATTTGCACCACAAGATTGAATTACATCATAAGCTAATTTAAGTAGGGTTTTCCCACCATCTATTATCCATAAATCAGGGGGAGAACTTTTCTCAAAACTCTCAACTCTTCTAATAAGCATCTCTTGCATTTGAGAATATTCATCTTTTGATTCTAAATTATAGTGCCTAAAACTAGCTTTGTCATATCCATTGTTTTTATCATCCCATACAATCATACTTCCAACAGTAGCTTGTCCCATCATATGTGAGTTATCAAAACTCTCTATTCTATATGGCATAGAATCTAGTTCAAAAAGTTTTTTGATTTCATGGTAAATCGTATTATTGTTTCTAGATGAATCAAGTCTTAGTAACTCATTGCAATTATTCATTGCAATATTTATAAGCTCTTTTTTCTTATTGATTTTTGGAGTAGAAAATTTTATCTTTTTATCAAATTTTGTTTGTAAGAATTCTTCAAGTTCATCTTTTTCATCAAGTTCAATTGCAGTTAAAATCTCTTTAGGTAAAAGAGGGATTTCACTATTATAGTAGTTTACAATAGCCCTTTGATAAATCTCATTTAAATCAATATCGGCATTCTCTTCATTTGCATCAATTTTTACAAAATCATGGGAAGAAGAGACTAATTTTCCTTCTCTTATAAACATTTTTACTATTACAGCTTTATTAGAGTTATTTGAAACACAAAATAAATCAAAGTCATCATTACTAGCAAAATCAAGGCCTGTTTTTAACTGAGATTTTTCAATAGTTATAATTCTATCTCTAAGTTTCATTGCATCTTCAAACCTAAAATCTTCAGAATACTCAAGCATTTTTTCTTTTAGTTTTGAAATAAGTTTATTTTTATTGTAAATATATTCTAAAGCCTCTTCAACAATTATTGAATAATCTTCTTTGTTTATTTTTCCAACACAAGGGGCTTTACATCTTTTTATTTGATGAAAAAGACAAGCCTCTTTGCCTTTAATGCAAGATTTTTTCTGAACCAAAGGAATAATTTCATAAATTGAATCAAGCATATCTCTAGCACCACTTGAATAGGGACCAAAATATTTTATTTTTTTATTGTTAAATATTTTTCTAGTAATTTCAAGTCTTGGAAAATCTTCACTGTAGTCAATATAAATATATGGAAATGTTTTATCATCTCTTAGTAAAATATTGTATTTTGGTTTTAATTGTTTAATTAATGAATTTTCTAAAATTAAAGCATCATTTTCATTTGGAACAACTATCCACTCTACTAATGAAACCTCACTTATCATCTTATAAATACGAGGGCTTAATCTATCTGATGGCCTTAAATTAGGTGTAAAAGTAAAGTATGATTTAACCCTGTTTTTAAGTACTTTAGCTTTACCAATGTATAGCAAATTACCATTTTTGTCAAAGTATTGATAAACACCAGGATTGTCGGGAAGTAGTTTTAATTTTTCTTCTAAATTCATGGGGCAAATGATATCTAAAGTATCATTTGCTACAAGTTAAAATTAAAGTAGATTTTCTATGTCTTTTCTAATATTTTCAGGATTAGTAGTTGTGGCAAATCTTGTAATAACTTTTCCATTTTTATCAACTAAGAATTTTGTAAAATTCCACTTAATACTTTCAGACCCAAAAGCACCTTTTGCTTCTTTTTTTAAGAATTTATAAAGAGGGTGAGCAGTATCACCATTTACATCAATTTTTGAGAACATATCAAATTCAACTTTAAAAGTTAAATCGCAGAACTCTTTAATCTCTTTATTTGTACCTGGTTCTTGATTTGAAAACTGGTTGCAAGGAAAACCTAAAACCATAAAATCTTTATCTTTATAATCATCATAAAGTTTTTCTAGACCTTTATATTGACCTGTAAATCCACATTTACTAGCAACATTAACAATAAGTAAAACTTTTCCTTTGTATTTAGACATTGATACATCATTTCCATCAATATCCTTAACCGTAAAATCATATATAGACTGAGCATTAGCTGCAATACCTAAAGACATAAAAACTCCTAATAAAATAGTAAATATTTTTTTCATGACAAAACTCCAAACTTAAAATAGAATTATATTGTACTTTGAAATTTATTAGTATGTTGTAAAAGTGTGATTGATGGTAAAAATTTAGTAGATGGTCGGGGCGAGAGGATTCGAACCTCCGGCCCCCTGGTCCCAAACCAGGTGCGCTAACCAGACTGCGCTACGCCCCGAACTTTTTAAGATTTGAATTTTAGTAAAAATTTCTTTAAAATATGTTTAAGTTTTAAAAAAGATTTGTTTTTTCAATTAAAATGTCATCATGATTAACAAATCTCTCACATCTTTTTCCATCAAGTTTTTTACAAATATCTTGCCAAACTTTATCATGACCTTTTTCTTTAGTGGAAAAATGTCCAATTGCAAAAGTAATGGCATGGGCATATTCATGGGGAATTACATCTTCAATCATGTAGTTGGCATTTTCTTTAAATCTATTTTTGTTTAAATATATTTTAATCTCTTGATTTTTAGTATAAACAGCCATTCCATAGTGATTTGAACTCATGTCATCTGAAATAATTATTGGAAAAGTTCTTTTGATTCCAAATCTTTGATAAGATTTTATTTGTAGTTCTTTTATTTTTTTATTAATTCTATTTTGAAGTTCATCATCAAGTGGATTATTTTTAAAAGAGTAATCATTCCACCAAATATAGCCAAGTCCTAAAGTTGCTAGAACAGTAATTGAAAAAAATATTGAATAGATGTTTTTCATAATTTTAGAGATGTTTTTTAAGAAAACATACTTAATAAAACATCTTTGTAGTGGTTTAATTGTTTCATTTTAGTATCATCTCCACTATTAATATCAGGATGATATTTTCTTGCTAATTCTTTATATCTTTTTTTTACTTCTTCTTTTGTTGGTTCATGTGTAAAACCAAAGAATTGTTTAGCTGATGATTGTTCATTGATGTTTTGATATTGATTAAATCCACCATTAAAATTAGAATTATTGAACTTGTTGAAATCATTAAAATTAAAGTTTGTGTTTCCATTTTTAAAAGCACCATTTCTAAATTGCTGTTCAAAATCTTTTGTATTAAACTGAAATTGAAAACCTGATTTTTTAAACTTTTGTTTCAAGAAAAACACAAAACCTGCAACAGCAATGAAAAATCCTGCTACGATTAATAAAAATGTTCCAAAATTTGTAAATATTAAATATAGTATAAAAGCTAAAAAAGCAATCTTAATAAACCTATTAAACATAAATAATACTGTGTTACTTGTCATTTAAATAAACCCTTTGATTAACTAATAATTAGCA
>JALRJW010000022.1 GCA_023268955.1 Aliarcobacter sp.
CAGGAGCTTTTTTTGCTGTTGTTTTAGACTTTGGATCTTTTGCAATTATCTCTTGACACTCTTCAAGTGTTAAGTCTTCTGCAACTTTACCTTTTGGTATTTTAAAGTTCTTTCTACCTTGTTTGATATATGCACCATATCTTCCATTTAAGATTTGAATCTTTTCTTCTGCAAACTCTTTTATTGTAGCTTTTGCTTTTGCTTCATCAAGTTCTTTGATTACCTCTTTAGCTCTTGCTTCTTCAATAGTATATGGATCATCAGCTTTTAATGAATAATATTTACTTTTTACTTGTAAATATGGACCAAATCTTCCGATATTTGCTTTTATATCTTCACCCTCTTGCGTTTGTCCCACAACTCTTGGTAAAGTAAATAAAAATAGTGCTTCCTCTAAAGTTATTGTATCCATATTTAAATGATCAGGAATTGCTACAAACTTTGGCTTTTCTTCATCATCTTTTGTTCCAATTTGAACAAATGGACCAAATCTACCTACTCTAGCACTCATAGGTTTTCCTGATTTTGGATCAATACCTAACTCTCGCACTTGCAAATAATCTTCTTTGCTTACAGTTTCTTCTTTTGATTCAATAGTTTTTTTGAAATTACCATAAAAATCTCTCATTACTTGTTCCCAAGCAATTTTACCTTCAGCAATTTCATCAAACTCTTCTTCAATTCTAGCTGTAAAACCTAAATCAACTATATCGCTGAAATGATCAACTAAAAATTTATTCACAACTTCACCCGTTGGTGTTGGAATAAGTTTTTTGTCTTCTGTTTTTGTTACATATTCCCTTGCTTGAATAGTTGAAATTGTTGGAGCATAGGTAGATGGTCTTCCAATTCCTTCGCTCTCTAATTTTTTAACTAAAGATGCTTCTGTGTATCTTGCAGGTGGTTTTGTAAATAACTGTTCTAATTCAAGTTTTTCTAACTCTAAAACTGTTCCTACTTTAATAGTTGGCAAGATTTTTTCAACACTATCAAGTGCAGCTTCAGGATTATCACTACCTTCTGTATATACTTTCATAAATCCAGGGAAGATAATTCTTTGTCCCTTAGTTTGGAACTCATACTCACCATCTTTACCAGCTTGGATTTTATAAGTTGTATTAGCAATTTTTGCTTGTTTCATTTGAGTTGCTAATGTTCTTTTCCAAATTAAACTATAAAGTTTATACTGAGCATTATCAACATATGCTTTGATTTGACTTGGTTTTAAAGCTAGATTAACAGGTCTAATAGCTTCGTGAGCTTCTTGTGCTCCTTTAGCTTTTGATGTGTAAACTCTAGGTTTGCTTAAAGAATACTCTTTTCCATACTCTTCTTCAATAACCTCTTTAGCAGCACTTGTAGCAACTGTTGAAAGATTTAATGAGTCTGTTCTCATATAAGTGATTAAACCACCTGTATGATTTGGAATATTTCCAACATTTCCTTCATATAGTTGTTGAGCAATTATCATTGTTTGTTTAACAGATAATCCTAATTTTCTTGAAGCTTCTTGTTGCAAAGTAGAAGTTGTAAAAGGAGCAGCTGGATTTCTTGTACTATCTTTTTCTTCGATATCAACTAATTTATATATTCCAGCATTGCATGAGCTTTCAATTACTCTTGCTTGAGTTTCATTAGTTACTTTTACATTTTTACCGTTCTCTTTTGCTAATTCAGCCATAAGTTCAGGATTAATGTAATTTGCTTTAATTCTCCAATACTCTTCAGGAATAAAGTTTCTAATCTCATCTTCCCTATCAACTATGATTCTAACTGCAACAGATTGAACTCTACCAGCACTTAATCCATATCTTACTTTTTTCCACAATAAAGGAGAAAGTTCATAACCAACTGCTCTATCAAGGATTCTTCTTGCTTGTTGAGCATCAACTAAATGTTGGTCAACTTCTCTAGGATTTGCTAAGGCTTCTAAAATAGCACCTTTAGTAATTTCATGGAATACAATTCTTTTAATAGGGTTTTTTTCAATTTTTAGCGCAGGAATTAAGTGCCAAGCAATAGCTTCTCCCTCTCTATCCTCATCGGCCGCTAGGTAAATAGTAGTATCTTTAGTAATTTCTTTTTTCAAATCGCTGATAACTTTCTTTTTATCAGCAGTAACCATATATTTTGGTTCAAAATTATTATCAGGATCAAAACCAAGTTTTGATTTAGGTAAATCTCTTACATGGCCCATAGATGCCATTACTTTATAATCACTCCCTAAAAATTTTGAAATTGTCTTTGCTTTTGCGGGAGACTCCACTATTACTAAATTCTTCACTAAAAAACCTTAATTATATTTAATTTGTGTATTCTAACAAAAAAAAATTAATACTCACTAATAAACTAATATTTCTAATTTTAAATCGATATTAAATTTCTCTTTGACTTTTTGTTTTGCTAAGTTTATCATTTCCATAGCCTCTTCAAATGTACCCTCACCATAATTTACTAAAAAATTAGCATGTTCATTTGAAAAACCCATATTTCCTATTTTAAAACCTTTTAATTCAACTTCTTGTATTAATCTTCCTGCAAAATCACCTTCTGGATTTATAAAACATGACCCAGCACTTGGCATATGAGGTTGATTGTCTCTCATTTTATTAAATTTTTTCAACTCTTCTTTATCAAAACCTTTTTGAATATTGAAAACCACTTCGTAAATTATAGTATCTATTTTTGTATGTCTGTATGAAAAATCTATATCTTTAACACTTACATATCCATCTTTTGTTTTGATGCTATGAACATGATTAAAAATCTCCCAAGATTTTAATCCGGCATTCATTTTAGTTAAACCACCCATATTTCCAGGTAATTTTGCTAAAAACTCCAAATGTGCAATATCATTGTTTCTTGTATAAGTTAAAAGTTTTCCAGAAGTTGTAGCGCATCCAACATAAAGTAAATCATTTTCTTGTTTTATGTAATTAAACTCTTCACCTAAAATTGCAAATTTAGGATTGTTATTTGAAATAAGAATATTATTCCCTCTTCCAAGTATTTGATAATCATCATATTCACCTATTTCATTTATAACCAATACTTCACATACTGGTCCTATTTTAATAGATGTATATTTTGAGAAATCAATTTCTTTAAAGAAGTTTTTGTTCATTTATTTATTTCTTAACTCTTTATACTCATCTGGAATTAGATAATCTTCACTTTTAATAAGCTCACTAAAATAACCATGTTTAAAGCCTAATTCATATAATTTATCCAAAGCTTTATATTGAACATCACTAATTTTTACTGAATTATCATTTGCATATAAATCTAAATATTTATCTAAAGTTTCAGCATCTACTCTAATAAGCCCTTTTTCAAGTAACATAGGAGCTAATACTCGTCTATTTTTATTTGCAACATCAACAGCTTTAATTAAAGCCTCTTCATACTCAATAGCACTAGTAATTGGAAGAGATCTTCTTAAACACATTCCACCTAATGGCAATGGTAAATCACCTCCACTAAGTTCTAACCAAACATCCCACATCTCTTTTTCAACTTCAAGTTCATTATTGTAAGTTAATATAGACTCATGAATTAAAACACCTGCATCAACTGCTCCATCTAAAACAGCTTGTTCTATTTCTAAAAAATTCATATAAGTAATTCTTGCATCTGGATAAGCTATTTTAAACAATAAAGCATTTGTTGTGTATTTTCCACTTAAAGCAACTTTGAAATTTCTTTTTAAAGTTGTACCTTTTTTCTTTATAAGTTTAGGTCCATAACCCTCACCAAATGAAACAGCTGTTTTTAACAGTGCATAATCATCTTTTACAAAAGGATATAAGGCAAATGAAATAGCACAAATATCGTACTCACCATTTAGTGTTGCTTGATTTAACGTTTCAATATCATCGGCAATATTTTCAAACTTTGTATCTTTTACTCCTACCCAACCAAATTTAATGGCATAGTACATAAAAATATCATCAGCATCTGGAGAATGAGCTACGCTTACTGTTTTCAAAAGCTTGTCCTTGTTTTAATAGTATATAAATATTTTAAATTTTTCTGATTTTATCAATATATAGGTAAGTATAAGATTATAGTAGTTTTTCAAAGTCCCAATTATTTCATGAGACTTTGAGTTTATTAGAAGTTTTATTAAAAACCAGCAGCAGTTACGTATGCTGTAATCATTGTTAATAATGGCTCTACAAATATTACTGAAATAACAGCTAAAACCACACAAATACCAACTACTGATTTCATAGGCACAGATGCATTTTGCATAAACTTCGTTTTAAATCTTGCATCTGGATCTCTTAAGAAGATATAAGATACTGGTTTTAAATAATAGTACGCAGCTACAGCTGAGTTTAATACAATAATAATAGCTAAAGCAATTTCTCCAGCATTTACAGCACTTGAAACTAAGAACATTTTTCCCCAGAATAATGCAAATGGTGGTAATCCTGTTAAAGCAAACAAGAATAATCCAATGATTGCCGCTGTAAATGGTGAAATTTGAGCAAGTCCTGATAATGAATCTAAATCATATGGAGATGCATAATCTTTTACAGATTTACCTCTATTTAACCATAACATACCAAATGCACCAAAGTTAGTCACTGTAAATAAAATCCAGTATAAAAACAATGCACTATGTGATTGCGTTGTTCCTATTAAAATTGCTGCCATTGCCATACCTGCATTTGAAACAGATGAGTAAGCTAGCATTCTTTTAATATTTGTTTGTTGCAATGCAATAATATTTGGAATAGTCATAGTTAAAATAACTGTTGTATAAAGCATAGTTTGAATAATAATATCATTTGTATGAACAAAGATTTCAAAAAATCTTAAAGCAACTACAAATCCTGCCATTTTTGGAACAACTGACATAAATCCAGCTAATGCTGAAGTTGAACCTTGATAAACATCTGGAACCCAAATATGATAAGGGAATAATGATAATTTAAATCCTAAAGCAGCGAACATAAATACAAATCCAACTAAAACCATCATATATTGACCGAAGTTTTCATGTGAAAGCATATTTTGCTCAGTTAAAACTCTTGAAATTTCTGATAATTCAACTGAACCTGTTACAGCATAAAAAATCATTGAACCAAAAGCAAAGAATGCAGCTGTTAAAGCACCCATTGTAAAATATTTTACAGATGCTTCAATTGTTGTCATTCTATTATGCATTGCAATAATTGTATATAAAGCTAATGATGAAGTCTCTAAACCAACAAAAATCAAGATTAAAGAGTCAGTACTTACCATAAATTGGAAACCAGCAACCATAAATAAATATAGTGCGAAGTATTCCGCATATCTAAACTCTTGGAATCTTAATTTTGAAAGACCTAAGAAAGAGAATAAAATAGCCCCACCTAATATAATAATTTGAGAAAGTATTGCTATTCCATCCATAAACATTAAGTCAAACATTCCTCTAACAGGTCCGTTATAAGCTAACAATGTAAATAAATCAAAAGTTAAAAATAGTACAACTAAAATTACATATAAAGATTTATGACCACCTTTATTAAAAAGGTCCGTTAACAAAATACTCAATGCTCCAATAATAGCAATTGCTACAGGAGCTAAAGAAGCCAAATTCAGGCTATTAAAATCAATTGAAATTGGATCTACCATTATTTAGCCTCCCTAACAATAGTATTAAGTTCTCTTAATCTATCTTTTGTTTCTTGTTCCACAGCTTTTACTTCCATTACTTTCGTAAGATTTGTTACTGTTGTGTTTAATGGATCTAAAATTGGTTTTGGATAAATACCCATTGCTATTACTAAAACAGTAATAGCGCCTAAAGCAACCAACTCTCTTCCATAAATATCTTTCATTTTTTTATTTTCTTCTTTAACTAATTTTCCAAAGAATGTTCTTTTGTACATAGAAAGCATGTAAATTACACTTAATACGATTGTTAATGAAGCAATAAAAGCTAAAATAGGACTAGCTTTAAAGAATCCTAAAAGTGATAAAAACTCACCAATAAATCCTACAGTTAAAGGTAAACCAACAGATGCCATTAAAACAACTGCATAAACCGTTGCAAACACAGGCATATTATGAGCTAATCCACCGAACTCTTTAATTAGTTTAGTTTTTCTTCTATCATAAAGAACACCAACTAACATGAATAGTCCCCCTGAAACAATACCGTGACCAATCATTAAATAAACAGCCCCTGCAATTCCTTCAATATTTAAAGCAAATACCCCAAGGATAATTACCCCCATGTGAGAAATTGAAGAGTATGCAATCATCTGCTTCATATCTTCTTGAGCATATGCAATCATAGCAGTATAAACAATAGCAATAAGACCAAGTACCGTCATAAATCCTGTGAAGTATACACTTGCATCTGGAAACAGTGGTAATGAAAATCTAATAAACCCGTATGTTTCCATTTTTAGTAATACAGCAGCTAGCACAATTGAACCAATTGTTGGAGCTTGACCGTGTGTTAATGGTAACCATGTATGTAATGGAAACATTGGTACTTTTACAGCAAATCCAAAGAAGAATGCAATAAATAACCATAACTGTAAATCAACTGGTAAAATAACACTATACCAATCAAGTAAGTTAAAGCTCCAAATTCCTGAAGTTTGAT
>JALRJW010000042.1 GCA_023268955.1 Aliarcobacter sp.
ACCTATTCCACCATAAGAACTATGGGCAATTCCACCTGTTATGAATGTAATTTTATTTACAACAACTAAAGAACCTATAATTCCAGCTGCTATTGAAATTAAAACACCTGCTAGTAAAGCGTTTTGAATAAAGTCATATTGTAATACTTCCACTATATGCTTTCCTTTTTAGTTATGGGAACAATTTGTATGATTATGTGTGTTTAGTGATGAGTTAGCTACGTTTGAATTACCAAGGGCAGTTAACAACTCAACTTCACACATATGTTCATTTTCATTGTCTATTTTTTTATTTAAATTTTCTATGTTGTGATACACAAGATTTTTATTGATATGTGCAACATTTTTAGCATAATTTAGTAAAACAGAAATATCATGACTAACTACAACTATACAAATATCTTCATTTAGTTTTTTTAGTAATTCATATATTTCATTTTGACCTTTTACATCTATATTTGCAGTTGGTTCATCTAAAAGTATTATTTTAGGATTAGCACACAAAGCTCTAGCTATAAAAACCCTCTGTCTTTGTCCACCACTCAAATCACCTATTTTACTATTTGCAAAATCAGCCATGCCAACTTTTTTTAGTGAGTTTAAGGCACAAGATTTATCCTCTTTAGAGTAACCAAAAAGAGATTTTTGTTTTTTAATATGTCCCATTAATACAACTTCTAAAGCAGTTATTGGAAAATCTGTATTTAAATCTGTGTTTTGGGGAACATATCCGATGTCATCAGTTTTAATTGATTTTTCAATTTGACCTTTTTGTGGCTTCAATAGCCCCAAAAGAAGTTTTAAAAGAGTTGATTTTCCACCACCATTTGGCCCTATTATTGCAAGGAAATCATTACTTTTTATTGTTAGATTAATATTTTCTAAAACATCTTGCTTGTTGTATTTAAAAAAAAGATTATTTACATTTATTATATTCATTAAGACCTCTTACGATGCATCAAAGTTGCGCACCAAAGTCGCAATAATACCTAAAAAGTATTATAAAATCAAATTAATCCTCTTATTTTTCCCCAAGCAATACCCAAATACTCATGAATAGCTAATTCTACTTTTTTAATATTTGTTGCGTTAAAATGACCATTGAAACTTTTATCTTCGCTACTTAAATAGTTTGTAGGTGCTGCAATTGCATTTAATTTTAATTTACTAAAAAGCATCATTGACCTTTTCATATGTGAAGCACTAGTTACTAAAATAAAAGCCTTATTTCCTACTATTTTTTTAGTTTCGATAGCTTCTTGTGGAGTATCTTTAGGAGAATCAAGTTTTATAATATCTTCACTTTTTACACCCATTGAAAGTGCAAGTTTTTCTTGCATATAAGCATGGGTATTTATATCTTCACCACTATAACCAGATACAATTAACTTAATATCTTTATTTTGAGCTTTTAGATTTTGATAGTGTTTTATTCCCTCAGCTAGTCTATTTATAGCTGTAGGATTTAGTTGTGAAGTTATACTTAACTCTTCATTTGTTGTATGTCCATTTCCTAAAACTAGTATATACTCAACATTTGGAGTATTTAAAAGTGCTTTATGGGAATCTTCTAAAGGTTTTAAAAGCGCATTTGAAACTGTTTGATTTGAAACAAGCAAAAGCCAAACAAAACAACTTAGTATAAAGAACTTTGCTTTTTTCTTTGAATTAATCATCAAAAAAAACACACCCAAAACAAAAAGCATAATTGCTATTGGAATTGGTAATAAAAACGCTGATATTAATTTCTTTATTACAAAAAGATTTTCCATTAATTTTAAACTTTAGGCGTGTTTGATTATATCTTTGATAGCTTCAACAAATTCATCACTATCATTTACACATTTGCAAACTTTAAAATCTTCAATTCCAATTTCTTCAGCAATCTCTCTATACTCAATATCAAGCTCAAAGTCTGTTTCAGAATTATCAACTATAAATGCAATTGGATAGATAATCACTTTTTGATTTTTAAAGTTTTTAAGCATATCATCTAAAGATGGTTCAAGCCATTTCATAGGCCCTACTTTTGATTGATATGCTAAATTAATTGATTTAAAATTTATACTTTTTTCTTCAAGTTTTTTACTTAATATCTCAACATGCTCAATCATTTGTTCTTGATAAGGATCACCTTTATCAACTATTTTTTGAGGTAAACCATGAGCTGAAAAGATAAGATTATATTCACTTGCATCATCAACATTTTTTGCAATTTCATTTATAATACACTCATTAAACATATCATTTGTATAAAACTCTTCAAGATATTTTAGTTTATAATCATAAGGAGTCCACTCGATAAACTCTTGAACAGATGATTTTGTAGTTGTAGTTGAAAACTGAGGATATAAAGGTAAAAGTAAAATATCTGTAATTCCATCTTTTTTGATTTGTTCTACAACAGTATCAGTAAAAGGAGGAGTATATCTCATAGCTTGATAAACTTTAAAACCTTCAATTTTTTCGTTGCATTTATCAACTAATTTTTCTGTAATTTCATTAATTGGAGATTTTCCACCAATTGCTTCATAGTTTTCCCAAGCTTCATCAAGTCTACCTCTTACTATAAAATAAGCAATCATTTTTCTAACTAATTCATTTTTTACTGTAATAATGTTCCTATCATTAAACATATTTGTTAAAAACATTTTTAGCTCTTCTTTATTTCTAG
>JALRJW010000044.1 GCA_023268955.1 Aliarcobacter sp.
ACTTCATTTACCAAATGCAAACTCAATTATCATTGATGGTGCTGATAGATTTGGTATTGCTGATTTACATCAATTAAGAGGTAGAGTTGGAAGAAGTGATAAAGAAGGGTTCTGTTATTACGTTGTTGAAGATAAAAGAAAAATTACTGATGATGCTATTAAAAGATTAGTTGCATTAGAATCAAATTCATATTTAGGAAGTGGAACAGCTTTAGCACACCAAGATTTAGAAATCAGAGGTGGTGGAAATATTATTGGTGAAGCACAAAGTGGTCATATCAAACAAATAGGATATGGGCTTTATCTTAAAATGCTTGAAGATGCCTTAGCAACACTTAGTGGTGATGAAAAAGCAGAACATAAAACAGTTGATATTAAGTTAGCAGTTTCAGCTTATATTAGTGATGAATATATAAAAGAAGATAGGGTTAGATTAGAACTTTATAGAAGATTAAGTAAAGCGACTGAAAAACAAGAAGTATTTGAAATTGAAGAAGAGATGGAAGATAGATTTGGTAAGCCTGATGTTTATACAAAACAGTTTATTGAATTAATTATGATAAAAATTTACGCTATGGATAAAGGCATTAAAACTATTGGTTCTTATGAAATGAATATAACATTTACTAAAGATGATGATAGTAAAGAGACTATTAAATCTCCAAGTAAAGATGATGATGATATGATAGCCACTACGTTAAAATATTTAAGAAAATAAAGGATAAAAATGCAACTAAAAATAGCTACATTAGATGATATAGATGGAATTTTAAAACTTCATAATATGTATCAAATTGATCATATTAAAGAAGAAGATAAAAAAGACGGCTTTGTTACAACTGCTTTTAGTGTTGAAGAGTTGCAAGATATAATTACTCAAGAACAAGGTATATTTGTAGCTATTATTGATGGTGAAATAGTTGCTTATGTTATGTCAGCTTCATGGCAATTTTGGTCAAAGTGGCCTATGTTTGCATTTATGATTAAAGATTTACCAAACTTAAAATATTTAGGTAAAAAATTAACTGTAGATAATTCATATCAATATGGACCTGTTTGCGTAAATAAAAAAGTAAGAGGAACAGGAGTTTTAGAAAAACTTTTTGATTTTGCTTTAGAAAGTATGTCTAAAAGATATGAAATTTTAGTGACTTTTGTAAATAAAATAAATCAAAGATCTTATGAAGCTCACAAAAGAAAGCTTGGACTTGATGTTATTCAAGAGTTTGAATATAACAATAATAAATACTATGAAATGGTATTTGATACTAAAAAAAGAGTTAATTAAGTAAATATATTGTTAATTAAGTATTAAGATATAATTCAAGTAATGTTAATTTACATTAATTATAATTTTTCAAATAAATCGAAGAGGTAAAGTTATGAATAGATTTTCAAAAGTATTAGTTGGATTTGCATCAACTGCAATTTTAACAACAGCAGCATTTGCAATGTGTAAAGATGGTTCTTGTGATATGAAAAAAGATGGTGAAAAATCTTGTTCAATGCATAAAATGGAAAAACACGCAATGTGTTCTATGAAAAAGTCAAAAGAGCATGGCAATAATTCTGCAAAGCATATTATGAAAGCTATTGAAAGATTAGATTTAACTCCAGATCAAAGAGCTAAAATTACTGAGATTAAAGATAAATATCATGCAACTATGCCAAAAATTTCTGATGCATTTACATCAAATAGTTTAGATGAAAAGAAATTAAATGAAGCATTAAATTTTAATGTTAAAACTATTCAAGCTCAAATTATTACTGAATCTTACAAAGTTTTAAATGATGTTCAAAAGGGTTTTTTAAAACAAATGATTGATAAAAAAGCTGAACATAAAGGTGAATATCACAAATATAGTGATAAAAAACATTGTGAAATGAAAAAATAATAAGGAAAACCTTTGATAAAAATAGCAATGGTTGAAGATGATGTTGAGTTAGCTGAGGTTTTAACTCAATATCTTAAAAAATTTGACATTGAAGTTACTAATTATGAAGAGCCATTTTTGGCTCTTTCTGCATTAAAACTACATAAATATGACTTGATAATTTTAGATTTGACTTTACCTGGTATGGATGGTCTAGAAGTTTGCGCTGAAATTGAAAAGAAGTTTGATATTCCTGTAATTATTTCTAGTGCTAGAAGTGATTTATCTGATAAAGTTAAAGCACTTGATTTAGGTGCTGATGATTATTTACCAAAACCTTATGACCCTAGAGAACTTGAAGTAAGAATAAAAACTATTTTAAGAAGATATAATAATAAAGAAAAAGAGGTTGAAGTCGGTAAAACTTTTGTTTTAAACGAGGGA
>JALRJW010000068.1 GCA_023268955.1 Aliarcobacter sp.
CAAATTCATTACATATGCAATTAGGCTTAGCCTTAGCTAGTTTAGGAGTTGCTACTTCATTAACAGCTCAACATATGTATGCATTAACACCATATGCTTATCTATCAAAAGATTTTACAACTGAAGCTGCATTATATACACATCACCAATATATTGCAGGATTCTTAATGGTAGGTGTCCATGGCGCACAAGAGTCGCTACTGGTGATAGTGAAATCTGCTAGTGGCTTAGGGTATACTGTCACGGTTATGCTTTGACTATCGCTACAGTTGTTTTGATCGGTGACAGTATGAGTTATGGTGTAGGTAGTGTTGGCGGTATTGCTTGTGTTGGTTAGTTTGGGTAACGTTGGGTTAGTAGTTCCCGAAATTGTGGGTCCTACTTGAGTGTTCGTAGCATTATCGATTACGGTCCACGAGTGTGTTAGGCTTGTAGAAGTTGCAGCGACGCTAGCGACAGAGGGTGTAAAAGCGCTACATCCTGCGATTGCGTTTAGTGTCCATGAGGGATCAGGATTATCGTAGGTAGTTACGGTAGCGGTAGCGGTATTTGAATTACATCCGTTTGCGGAGGTTACGGTCAATGTTATGGTGACGGTGGTGTTGCTGTTGTTTATGGTGAAGATGCAGGAAGCAAGTATGACAAAGCTGTAGAACTAGGTGTAAAAACTTTAACACAAGATGAATTAATACTGCTTTTACAAAATTAGATTTTATAAGGATTACTAAATGAAAGTGAATGATCAAAAAATCATTTCATATATAAAATA
This sequence comes from Aliarcobacter sp., assembly GCA_023268955.1. Lineage (GTDB taxonomy): Bacteria > Campylobacterota > Campylobacteria > Campylobacterales > Arcobacteraceae > JALRJW01. Next base: position 770 of record JALRJW010000068.1, read on the forward strand.
TTTACCATTTTATTTTGTAATTGCAACATCTATCATATATATTACATTTGTATTAGTAGATAATCATTTTAAAGAAGAAAATGAAAAATTAGAACTAAAGAAAAAACTTGAAATACAATATAAAAATCAAATCAAAAATGAAACACTTAAAATCGTAGATTTCATCAATGTTCAGAAAGACAAAAATAAAGAAGAATTAGTAAAAATTCTAAAAGAAAAAAATGACACTGCATACGATATAGTAAGAAGTATTTACGACAAGAATAAAGATAAAAATAAACAAGAAATTATTGAACTTATTAAAAATGCCTTAGATAAAATTAGATTTTTTAATGGAAGAGGATACTACTATATCATAGGTTTAGAGGATGGTTATTGTTATTTTCATCCCGTATTTAAATCACTTGAAAACAGATCATTGTTAGAAATACAAGATGCAAAAGGTCTTTATTTAACTAAAGAAATGATCAAAATAGTTAAAACAAATGATGAAGGATATTTAAATTATCATTGGTATAAAGAAGGTGATAAAACAAATCAGTATGAAAAAATAGCATATTTAAAAAAGTTTGAGCCATTAGGTATTTATATTGTTTCAAGTGATTATGTGGATGCATTAACAGTAAAATGGAAATCTAATGTTGAGTCACTTTTAACAAGCATTAGTTTTAAAGATGAAACTCATTTTTTTATTATAAATAAAAAAACGGGATTATATGATTTTCATAAAAATCCAAATCTTATTGGTAAAGACTTCAATTCTCAAAACCATGTTATAAATCCTCAAAAATTGATACTTGAATTAAATAAACCTAACTCTAATGGATTATATAAATATAACATCAAAGGTGCCCAAAATAAAATTCTAGAAAAAACTTCATATTTTTATACAATTGAAGATTGGGATTGGATTATAGGGATTGGATATTTAGATGAAAATATAAGACAATTTATACAAACAGAACAAATAAAACTTGAAAACTATCATTCACACAATCTTATGAATAATTTAATATTCATGATAATTGTTTCTATTGCTGTTTTATTATTTTCAAAATATTTCTCAAATATTATTGAAAGAAGATTTAAAATATACAATTTTTCAATTAATAGAAAGATTGTAGAAATTGGTAGACAACAAAGAATAATGGCACAGCAATCAAAAATGGCTGCCATGGGTGAAATGATTGAAAATATTGCCCATCAATGGAGACAACCTTTAAGTATAATTTCTACTGCCGCAACTGGACTAAAAATCAGTAAAGAATTTAATAATTTGGATGATGAAACTTTTTTTTCAAGTTTAAAATCTATAAATGACTCAAGTCAATATTTATCTAATACTATTGAAGATTTTAGAAATTATTATCAAAAATCAAATGAAACTAAAGATTTCAGAATAGATGAAACCATTGAAAAATGTATTCAACTTTTAAAACCCAAAATAGATTCTAATAATATTGAAATTATTAAAGATATTAAAAAATTAAACTATTATGGTAGTGAAAATGAATTACTTCAAGTTCTTATGAATCTTTTAAATAATAGTTGTGATCAATTTCATGTTACAAATAATGTACAGACACCTGTTATCAAAATTAAATTATATAAAAACATTGATACTATATTTATTGAAGTTTCTGATAATGCAGGCGGTATTGACTCTGAAATTATTGAAAGAATATTTGAACCATATTTTACAACTAAAAATAAAAATATTGGAACTGGAATAGGATTATATATGTCTAAAAATATTATCGAGAAAAGTTTTAACGGAAAAATCGATGCTAAAAATATAGTTTTAAACCATCAAGACAACACCTTCAATGGCGCTAAATTCACGATAAGTATAAACTAATACTTTATTGGTTTTATAAAGTATTTAGTTTTTGTTACTTAAATTATTATACATTTCAATGATTGCATCCATAAAGTATTGATTATGGTTTGGAGCTTTAGCTACTCTATAATCTTTGATTCCTAATTCGTCAGCTACTTCTTTGTATTCAATATCAAGTTCACATTCAGTTTCTGAGTTATCAACAGTAAATGAAATGGGATAAATAATTACTTTTGATTCAATCTCTTTTAATTTATCATCTAAATATGGTCTTAACCACTCTAAAGGGCCAAGTCTTGATTGATAAGCAACATGAATTTTTTTGAATTGGATTCCTTGTCTAGCAAGCTCTTTTTTAGCTGCTTCAACATTTGCTAAAATATGTTTTTGATAAGGATCACCTTTGTCAACAACTTTTTGAGGAAGTCCGTGACCTGAAAAAATAAGCTCAAAATCTTTTGAATCTTCACCCTCTTTTATCGTTTCTTTAATTCTTTCTACAATAGCTTTGTTGTAGTTTTCATTGTCATAAAAAGAGTCAAGAGTTTTAATTTTTTTATCAATATTATATTTTTTAGCATATTTCATAACATCTTCGATTGATGATCTTGTAGTTGTAATCGAATAGTGAGGATACATAGGAATTGCATAAATTTCATCATAATTTACAAGTTTTTTCATAACTTCGTCAGCAAATGGAGGGGTATATCTCATTACGTGAAAAACATCAGCATCATCAATAACTCTGTTTAATCTTCTAACTAATCTTTTAGTATGTCCAACAATAGGTGACATACCACCTAATAAACTATAATTTTCTTTAGCTTCATGAAGTCTTTTTGAAGTAATTAACCATGCAATCATAGCTCTAATTGGTTGTGGCGCACCAATTATGTATTTATCATTAAACATATTTTTTAAAAAAACTTTTACTTCATCTAAATTGTTTGGTCCACCCATATTCATCAGAACAATTGCTTTTTTCACTTCTTAATTCCTTATTTTTCTAATATTTGTTTTGTTTTTTCATGTCTAAAAGTAAACATTTTTTCTAAGTCTTTTAAAATAAATGGTTCTATTAATTTACCTATTAAACCAAATGGCATTTCAAAATCTATAATATCTGTTAATTGGGTTTTGCCATCGATTTCTTCAAATTTATGTTGATGTATCCACGATTTAAAAGGAGATTCCAAAGCTTTATCAATTAATATACAAGGTCTTTCAAGCTTTAGAATCTCAATTTTCCAATACGTGGGTATAAAATATTTAGTGCTTTTAATTTCTAAGGTACTTGATTGTTTTGGTGTAAAGTTGTGTGTTAATAAATCTAACTTAATATCTTTTGGAGTAATTTCAGCTAAATTTTGTGTGTTTAAATGAAAATCGAATAGTTGTTCTTTAGAACAGTTTATAAATGATTTTTTCATATAGGTTGCCATTAAAAAGTCCACACTAAAATATTTTATACTGGACTATTTTAATGAATAGAGTTGTTTTTTAATAGAGATTAAATGTTAGTTTATAAACTTCTTTTCTCAATATACTCTCTAAAATCTTTTGCACCATCTTTTGATGATGTAACAATATCACTGATTCCATCAAAACTAATTTGTAGTTTTGATTGTTCAACACTTTTCATAGATTTAATTTTATCAACATTTACAATGTAAGACCTATGAATTCTAAAGAAGTTTCTTCCACTTAATAGTGATTCTAAATCGCCGATTTTTCTTCTTACATAAACATCTGTTTCTTTTATTTTTATTATAACTTCGTCAAGATCTGCTTTTATGTAATAAATATCATCTATATCAATTAAGTATAGTTTATCACCTCTTTTACCAACAATTTTCTTATCAGTAGCAGCACTTTTACCATAATCAGTAACTCTAATCATAACTTTTTGAAGTTCTTCACTATCAATAGGTTTTAAAAGATAAGCTAATCCACCTGATTTGTAAGCATCAAGTGCGTACTCAGAATAAGCCGTTTGGAATATAATGAAAATATTACTTTTTAAACTAACTATTGTGTCAGCTAATTCAAGTCCTGTCATTGAAGGCATAGATATATCTAAAAAAGCCACATCATAATTGTTTTTTGTAACATCTTTTATAGCTTCAAGGGGATTATCAAATGAAGTAATATCATCATATCCTAAATCATTTAGTAATCTTGTAAGCCTACTAATGGCTAAATTTTCATCATCTACTATTAATATTTTCAATTCTTATCCTTTAATATTATTATAAATAGCATTCTATCATTTAGAACTTCATACTTTAACTCACCAACATTTTGATAAGTTAATCTATTTGCTAAGTTATTTAATCCTGTGCCAAATTTTAAATTTGTACTAATTTTTCCATTATTTGATATTTCAATGCAGTTTTTTTCATCATTAAATACTACATTTACTTCTAAATCTTTTTGAATAAAACCATGTTTAATGGCATTTTCAACCAATAATTGAATAGAAAACTTTGGAACCATAATATAATAATGCTTTGGTTTTATATCAATATTTAATTTAATTTTATCAGAAAACCTTATATTTTCAATATTAACATAAGTTTTTAACATATTTATTTCATTTTCAAGGGTAATTAAACTGCTTTTATAAATAGCATTTCTAAGAAAACTTGAAATATCTAGCACAGCTTTTTCAGCTTTTTTCTGATCAACATAAATAAGTTCTGAAACTGAGTTTAAAGCATTAAACAAAAAATGAGGATTTAACTCATTTTCTAGGGCTTTTATTTTTGATTCTAAAACATCTGATTTAATTGATTCATTTCTATACTTCATAGATATAAATTGATGTAAAATAAGACCAATCAAAAATGTTAAAAATCCAATTGTTATAGACAAATACTCCCAATACGGGTTAATAAGTTCAATTACATTTATCCCATCAAACAATGAAAACATCAAAAATGAAAATGAGAAACCAAAACTACCTGAGCAAAATGAAAAAATAAAACTAATTATGTACCAGAATTTTTTATCAACATGGGGTAAAATATAGTTATTTGATAGATTTATCAAAAAAAATGCAAATAAAGAGATACTTACAGCTGTAAAAACTGAAAAATAGATTGTCTGTACTTGTTTTAATTCTGTAGATAAGAAATAAAAAAACAATGAAATTAGAAAACCAAAAGATGCTCCAATTACTGTAATATATATCCAATCTTTATAAGAAATTTTTAATTCAACATTAATCATTAAACTCCTTATTTAACACATCAACACCCAAAGCAACACCAGGCCAACCCTGCCCTGCAAAAACTGTATCACCAATATTATACAATCCTTTAAAAGGTGTTTTTGCGCTTGCTAATTGAGTTATATTTGAAATATTTATAGCTTTTCCACCACAATTAATTCTATTGATATACTTATTAAAACTACTTGAAGTTGCACTAAAATTTAAAGATATTTCATTGTCCTTTAAATCTAGTTTTTCTTTTAGATTTCTTAAAATCTCATTTACAGTTTTATCTTTTTCAAGTTCATACTTCGTGTAACTTTCACTTTTAAGTTCATTCCAAAACTTAGCTTTTGTGTGGGTTGATACTGTAACACTAAGACCATTTTTTGCTAGTTTTTCATCATTTTCATTGGCAATAGAAACAAAAAAAGAGTTTGAAATACAATTCTTAATTTCTTTATCTAAAATAATTTGATAGTGATTTAAAAGCTTTTTATCAGTATTTAAAACCAAATAAATCACAAAAGCACTTTGATCATTAAATTCAAACTTGTCGTAATATTTTTGAATATCTTTATCATCAAAAAGCTTTTTAGAGTCAAATAGTGTTGAGTTCAACACTACATTTTTAGCAAAATAAACATCTTTGCTTGTTTGAACTTCAAAACCATATGGCTTTTTCAAAATCTTTTTAATCTCTTCTTTTTTTCTTACATCTACATCTTTTAAAAGATCATCAAAAATATTCCCCATTCCTTTATTTACGTAAAAAACATCATGAAATGGATATGCTAATCCTAAAGACATTGAAAGTAAAGTAGCATTTTTTGAAGTTGTTTGAAGTGTTATTAAAAGTTGTGCATCTATGAATGCCTTGTACTCTTTAGAAATATTTGGTAAATATTTATTTATAAAAGACTCAGCACTAACCAATACATCAAAACCATAATTTTTCAATAATTCAAATACAAAATTTGCTGTTTTTGCATAGGCGATTAAAGAGTATTTAGAAAAATAAACAGATTTAAGTTGCCAAAATTTTTCATCAATTTCTTTGATTTTTTGCCAAAAAACTCTGTTATTTTCATGATAATAGTTTTTATCAAGGTTTTCTAAAAATTCATCAAAATCTTTAATTCTATCTACTATTTTATCATTTTGAATAGTTCTAAAAGCTATATTACTTTTAGTAATATCAGGTACAAATCCAACTTTATCAAACATATTTTTTAAAATATGTCCTTGCTCATAGCCTACAAAAGTAGTAGCTCCTGTATTAAAATGATGTCCAAATCTTTTAAATGTACTAGCACATCCACCAAGGTTTGAATCTTTTTCAAACAATATTAAATTTTTGTCATTATTTAGTTTAGCAAATAGGCTTCCCCCTATTCCACTTCCAACCACTGCAACATCAATCTTTTTCATTGTTAGCTCTTTTAAACTCCTCGATTGCTCTTTTTCTTGAAAAATCAATTGAAACCACTTGCTTTGGATAATCTAAAAACATATTTTCCTGCAAAGCATTTTCAAGGTGAAAAAGTTTAGAATCAATATTTTTCAACTCAGGTATTACTGATTTTATGAATATTCCATCTTTATCAAACTTTTTTGATTGTAAATAAGGATTAAAAACCCTAAAATAAGGAACACTATCAGCACCTGTACTAGCTGCCCATTGCCATGAACCTATATTTGAGCAAGCTTCATAATCCAAAAGTTTTGAAGCAAAATATTTTTCACCCCATTTCCAATCAATAAGTAAATTTTTTGTTAAATAAGATGAAACAATCATCCTTAAACGATTATGCATAGTGCCCGTTTCATTAAACTTTCTCATAGCTGCATCTATTAAAACAACTCCTGTTTTTCCATCGCACCATGCTTTAAAATCTTTTTCATCATTGTTCCAATTAACTTTAATTCCATTAAGATTTTCAAACTCACTATTTGGAAAATGAAATAAAATATAGTTGTAAAACTCTCTCCAAAAAAGTTCTCTAATAAAAAACTCTTTTTCATCATCACTTACATTGAATTTTTTCACTATATTAAAAGCAATCCTTGGACTAATCAAACCAAATCTAAAATGTACAGCTAAAGAAGAAGTATTTTCCATATAAAAATAGTCCCTACCTTCAGTGTAATTTTTGATTTTTGTTTCAAATTCACTTAACAATTCATAGGCAGTTTTATTTAAAAATTCTGGTAAATCAACTTTACTAAATCCCATATCCTCTAGGTTTATAATTGAAGAAAAATTAAAATCTACAAGTTTAAGATTCTTAATATTTCCCAAAGAATCAAATTCATTTAAACCATTACTTTGCCATATAAACTTCAAGTTTTTATAAAAAGGAGTAAATACTTTATAAGGTGTTCCATCAGCTTTTAAACCATCATTTGGATGAATTAAAAAACTATCATAAAACCTTTTTAAAGGAATTAGTTTTTCAATCTCTTGGTCTCTATTTTTAGCATAATCATCAAAATCAACTGAAGTTAAAACTTCATCAAATCCAAAAGAAGAAAGTTTTTGAAAAACTTCGAAAGGTTTTCCATAAAAAACTTGCAAATCTAAACCTAAATTTTTTAAATCCTCTTTTAGGTTTTTAACACTTTCATAGATAAAAGTTACTCTTTTATCCTTTGAATCTACTTTGTCTAAGATATTTTTATCAAAAATAAAAATTGGTAATACTTCATCTTTTGCATTAGCTAAAATAGCGTTATCTTTGATTCTTAAATCTCTTCTAAACCAAAGTATTTGTTTCATTATTTATATGCCTTAATATCTGATCTTAAAGCTAATTCCTTTGGATATGGATCTAAGAAAACTTGAGTTTTCAAATAAGATACATCAAATCTTTTAACATAAATATTTATCAACTTGATAACTGCAATTAACGGAATAATTCTTTCTTTGTATTCATTTATAGAAGCTAGAATTTCCTCTTTTTCTTCTTGGGTAATAAGTTTTTTGAAATATCCAAATATATGTTGAAGAACATTATAAGTTTTTCCAACACTACCTTTTTTATGAATTGCTTTCAAAAATTCATTTTTATAATTTTCTAAAACCTCTTCAATAGGTTTTTTCTCATGATTTGCAACAATATTTCCTAAAGTTTTATAAGGAGATTCACCCTTTGACATTACTAAATATTTGTATTTTGTATGAAATTCAACTAAATTCTTGAAAGTTGGATTTGACTTAATAAGATTGTGAACATCACTATATGCAAATACTTGCATTAAAAAATTTTCCCTTAACCACGCATCATTTAATCTTCCTTCTTCTTCAATAGGAAGATATGGGTATTTTTCCTTTAATTTGCTTGCAAATAAACCTACACCTTTTTTTTCACTTGGAGCATTTACTTCTTGATAAACTTTAACTCTTTCAAGACCGCATGTTGGAGAAGCTGACTTTAAAATAAAACCTGATAATTCATGCTCTTTAATTTCATCTGAAATTTCATCTGAAACTTTTTGCAATTCATCAGTTAAATCAACTGCACCATAAGTTGTTCTTACCCTTATTTCTTGCTCAGCATTTTCTACAAGTCTAATAGTATTTCTTGGAGTCCCCCAAATTTGATGTTCCGGGCAAAATGGAACATACCACTCTTCAAAACCTCTTTCTCTATTGAAATCAAGCATATAATTGATTAATGCTCTTTCCATTCTAGCACCATTACCTTTTAATGCTGCAAATCTAGATTTAGCTAGTTTAACACCTCTTTC
>JALRJW010000080.1 GCA_023268955.1 Aliarcobacter sp.
AATTTTTTTGATTTCCTCGATAGGTATCGACTAGGGTATAGTTTAGATGAGTTAAGAGATGATATTACAAAGTTAACATCGCTTCCAATGTCTGATTTTGAAGGGTTCAGATTGGAAATTTTTGCGCAGAATAGAAACCAACACCAAATTGTCCGATTAAGTTAGAGTCTTTTTTAGCATCACCAGTCATTGCTTCGATGAATGATTTAGTTCCTGATTTTGCGATTGTACCAATAGAAGCGATTAAATCAGCTTCATTCATACCAATACCATTATCAATAATTGTTAAAGACTTATCAGCTTCGTCAAATGTAATAGTAACTTGACCTGACCAATCTTGTGGTAATGCCGCTTTGATTGTTTCGTCTGTAAGTTTTAAGTAATTTAATTTATCAATTGCATCACTTGCATTTGATACTAATTCTCTGATAAAAATTTCTTTGTTTGAATATAATGAGTGTGTCATTAAATGCAGTAATTGACCTACTTCAGTTTGAAATTGATGTTTTGCCATATAATTTCTCCTATAAATTTTTTTAATTTTACAATAGAATTTTAACAAAACTTTATAAAAGAAAGCTAAAGTTTAAATAAAAATTAGCACTTTTTTATTTTGAGTGCTAATCTAAAATTTTATAATAAGCTATTTTTTTAGATAAAATAACAAAAAAATAAAAGTAAGAAGATGAAAAATAAAATATTAGATAGATATGAAAAAACTATTGATGATGAAATTATTATAAATATTTCTACTGAAAAAATTGAAGATTTATATGTAAATTATGACAAAAACTCTTCTTTTATCAAAAAAGATTTAAATGATGAATTAGAAAAATACTTGGTGCAAAGTATTGAAGAAATAGGAAACCATCCATTTATTATAAAATTTTACTTTAATGAAAATCCAGAAACACAAACAAAAGAAAAACTTAAAAATAGTATTAAAAATTACTTTGAATATCTACAACATTTAGAACAAATCAAACTAAAAAAACAAGTTAAAAACTCTTTTATTTTTATACTCTTTGGTTTTATCTTTATTTCTATTGCTCTTTTTTTAGGAGATACTGAAAAATTTTTATTAAGACTTTTTTCTGAGGGTGTTATGGTCGCTGGTTGGGTTTCTTTATGGGAAGCTATGGCAACCATTTTGATTAAATGGTTACCATTAAAAAATAAACTCGAAATTTATAAAAAAATAGCAAATGCTAAAATTGATATTTCTTAACTCTTTTGATTGCCACAGTTTTGCAACAAACTATCCAATTGATTTTTCAAATCATTAAGTTTTTTTGTTGTTTTTAAAAGATTTTCTGAAGACTCGATTGCAATATCTTCACTCATATCAATTTGCTTTATAATTTCTGATTTATTTTCAAGTTCATCAATAATATCAGCAAACTCTTCAGTAAGACTCTCTAATTTCTTAGAAGCCATTTCAGATTGCTGTAAAGCTGTTTGAGAGTAACTCATTACAGAATTTACTTTACTTATAAAACAGTTCATATCATGAGCCATTTCCACAAACTCTTTTTCAGAATTTATTTCAATAGGCTCTAATTGAGATATCTCTGTACTTCCTAATTTTTTATATTTTTCGATAAATTCCCTTGCATGAGCTTCTATTTGTTTTAATTGAATTAAAGCATATAAAGCAAACACAAATAAAAATGCAAAAGCTAAAAATTGGAAATTTTTTATAAAAGTTGTTTTCTCTTCAAAATGTGTATTATAAAGTGTAACTACCTCATCTACTTCTTGCAGTAAACTATTATTTGACTCATAAAAATAGTTTAAAAGTTGATTTAACTTTCCAAAATCATTATTTAATAATGCTGATTTAAACTCTTTAGTATTTGTTTCAAACTCAGCCCACAAAATAGCTACTTTTGATATTTGTTCATCTATATTATTTGTAGGTGGAATTGATATATTTAAAATTTCATTTCCATCTTTTAAAGTTTTTAAACCATAGTTAAACTCATCAATTGCACCATTTATTTCATCAAAATTATGACTTCTTGTTTGATATAAATAAAAGATATTTTTAGTAATTTTTTGAGTCAACATTCTTTGTTTACCAGCAATATTTATTATAGTTGCATCTTTAACATTTTTTTGATTTAAATAAATACTTATTGAAATAACTGTAAAAATCGATAAGATTAAAAGCAATGCTAAAATCTTGATTTTCTGACTAACACTGATATTTTTCATTTTTTTATATTCCTAAATATATACTTTTGAGTTCTTCTTCTTTATTCACTACAACTTCACCTTTATCAACACTTATGACCTCATTTCTTGTAAGTCTTTTTAAAACCCGTGAAAGTGTTTCTGGCTGAATATGCAAAAGAAGTGAAACTTCATTTCTTTTTAATTGGTTAAACATCTCTAAATCATTTGTAAGCATAAAAGCAACTTTACTTGTAGCATCAAAAACTAGCTCTCTATTTACGATACATTGAAGCTGTTGATTTTTATAAATTAGTTCATTTATAAACTTTAAAACTAACTCATTTTGATTTAAAAATTCCTCTTTAAACTTTTGAAAATCAAGTGATAAAAGCAGACTTTCTCTTATAAACTCACTATTTGAAAAACATTTGATTTTATTGTCATTTAAATTAGATAATTCAGATATTACAGAGTTTGGGTAAACATAATATAAGAAAATTTCATTATCATATTTATCGATTTTATACACTTTTAACAAACCATCAACCAGAAATAATAATCTATCTGTACTTTCTGATTCATAAAATAAAATTGTATCTTTTTCAAAGTGTGATAAATGTGCCATTGAAGCTATTAGCTGAACATTTTCATCGTCTAAATGACTGAATAAATTGATTTTTTTAATTGCGTCTTTAATATTCATTTATATTTCACCATCCATAAAAAAATATAATAACATTTTATATATTAAACAATTTTTTTATTTTGATTAATCCAAACTGCATTCCACTATATCTCATAAGTTTTGCTAGTTTTTTCCATTTTGATTTTTCATAACAAGGATTTGGACATCTTCTGCACATTGGTTTTATTTCATGGGGACACTCTTGCAATCGTTCAAAAGAGTAAGATATAAGTTTATGACAATCATCACATAAACAAAAAGAACTCTTAATTTCCTCTTGTTTATACTCTAATTTATAATTTTTTTCATACAAATTTTCATGATGATTTTCACAATATTTTGTAAAAAATTTCTCTAAAGTTTGTACCTCAGCTTTAAATTTTTCTAAAGTCATAAAACAGTTATCACTCTATCTGGATTTTTTAAAATCTCTTCAACCCTACTTTGCCATAAATTTTGGAACTCTTTTTTATCTTGTATTGTTGCTATATTTTGCATCATTTTTTGCATAAGTTCTTGTGTTTTAGGATTCATTGGAACAATATTTGGATTATAAATTAATTCAACTGTTTCATTTGTATCAACTCGTTTAAACTTCGCACTTGAAGTAATATTTGCATTAAATTCAACTAAATCATATCTTTTGAATTTTCCATTTAAACCTTTGAAACCAGAAGATTTTGTTGCTCCTGTAATTTGAGCTATTACATTTGCAATAACACCAGCAACACCTTCATTTTCATTTTCTTTAAATGAAACAAAAACTTCACCTCTTTTTGGGATTTCATTTTTGTACAACTCTTTTAAAGCAATTTGCGTCATTAAATATGCACCTACAACTGTAGGACAACTGTGTCCCGCTAATTTTACAACATCCAAATAACCAAACTCTATACTTCCATCTTCAAAAGCACCTAAAAAATCTGACAAATCATCTTTTAATACTATTTTTTCTACTTCATCAAAAAACTTTGGATAATTCATTTTTCGTCCTTAATTTAAAATCCACCTAGTTTCGCTTTTACTTCATCACTAGCCATACTTATATTCCAAACTGGCTCCCAAACCAAATCAATATCAACTTTTTGAACATCAGGTAATTCTCTTAAAACTGCTTCTTGAACCCATTGTAATATCATTTGATGTAAAGGACACGATTTTGTACTTAATGTCATTGTAACAATAACTTCCATATTTTCATCACAAACTGCATCATAAATTAATCCCATTTCTACAAGATTAAAACCAACTTCTGGGTCAAGTACAGTTGAAACTGCTTTAAAAATCTCTTCTTTAGTGTACATTTTATTCTTCCTTATAATTTATCATAAATAAAATATCTTTTAACAAAAATATTGCCCCAACAAATAAAAAACTAATCCCACTTTTAAAAACTATATAATCTGCATTTAATATTCCATAAGCACAAATAAAAACTCCAATTGATGATAAAAGTAATTGAAAATTTGCACTTTTTTTTGGAATCATATCACTTAACATTGGTATTTTCTTTTTACCAACTAAAGGTGAAAATCTTTCATACCAAACTAAAAATGGAATGATTTTATATAAGTGTCCTATTATTAAAAAACTCAAAAAACCTATAATCCCAAACCAAGATATGCAAAGTAATAAACTCTCACTTGGATAAACTACATATAAAAAACTAAGAAATAAAGCTATTAAAAAACTAAAGTAAGAAAATATCATACTTTTAAAATAAATATCAGACTCTATTCTAGCTCTTGTTTTATAAATTATATATATCTGATAAAAATATAAACATAATGCAATAAATGTGAAATTATAAGCTAGATATTCAAAAAATTTAATATGAGTAAGACTAGATATAAGCATACTTGTAATACCAATTGATAAAATTGCAAGTGCCACTTTTACATACTTCCATGAAAAGTTATGACTTAACCAAAACATTGGTAATAAAACTAAACTCATTCCCATTACAGTTATTCCAACATAACCTATTAATACAAAATAAACATGACTTTTAAGTAAGGCATAAATATCAATATTAATAATTCCAGCATATCCCAAAGCCAATACTAATCCAATTATTAAACCTATTAATAAAAAAATATTTGCAACTAAAACTGTTAGCATTACAAAGTTTAATTTCTTGACTTTTTTTATAGTTAAAAATGTTTCAAATAAAAATATAAAAAATGAAATAAAAGCTATCACACCACCAAAAGGCAATAGTAAAGGATAATAAAGAAATCCAAAAGCCATTAAAACAGCACCAATTAAAAGTAATGGATAAATCACATAATACAAATCAACAGCAAAATGCCCTACTTCTAAAACAACAGGTATAAGTTGAGCCATTGCACCAAATATTATCATCATAATAAAACCAAGCAAAAATAGATGTATCCAAGCTAAAGTATCACTGTTTAAACTATATAAATTTGTAACATCAATATTAAATAATAATAAAATACTAGAAAGATAAACTATAGCTCCAATTATGAAAAATGGAGCTATTAGTTTAAAAGGAGGGGCGAATTCTTGGGAGATATTCATGTTTTTTTCTTGATAAAATTAACCATTGCAACTATTTTGTGTAAAATCTGTTGTGTTTTGAACAACAGATTTTCTACTAAACACTACTTTTACTTTTCCATCTTCTGTAGTCTCTTCTTCAAAATCAAACTCTTGCTGAACTTTGGGGAATAATCCAGCTGGAGATTTATGATTAATCATAATTAATTTTGAATTATCATCAAGAAGTTGTAATCCAGCCATAGCATTTACCATAGGATGAGGAGGTTCACACATACTTGTATCAAAACAATAAACTGTAAAACCTGATTCTTCTTCTTTAAAAAAATCTACTGTTGCTCCTGCAACTTCAACTTTTTCCATGATAAACTCTTTTTATTTACCAATTTTTGCAGCTATTGCTTCAATATCTGCTTGACTTAAAGGTTTTGATTGAGCTACCATAAGACCTTTCATAGCTCCACCATAAGTTCCATTTTTATAACCAACTAAAGCATCAATAATCTCTTGCTTTGTCATATCTTTAATAACTTTACTTTTTCCTAAAGCTACTTTTTCACCATTTGCACCATGACATGCTACACATTTACTATATGATGCATTTGCAAATAAAGCTGTTGAAGTCATTCCTAGTAACGCAACACTTAATAATACTTTTTTCATGTTTCAATCCTTTTTTATGTTTGATAGAAGAATTCTAATATAAAAAAAAGAGTTTTTCCTTGACCTAAGTCAAAATTCTATAATAATAAATTAAATATAATAAAATAAAAAAGAAAGAGTATTTATGAAGAAATTAGCAGTAGCTTTTACAGGACCTTCAAATAGTGGAAAAACAACATTAATAGTAAAATTATCTGAATATTTACAAGCTCAAGGTTTTAAGGTTTGTATTATAAAACATGACCCAAAAGATAAAGCTATTTTTGATAAAGAGGGAAAAGATAGCTATAAGTTTAGTCAAACAAATGCCGATGTTGCTGTTGTTTCTCCAAATAAAACTACTTTATTTAAACAATCTACCTCATCAATTGATGATATGGTTGAGCTATTTGGAGAATTTGATTATCTATTAGTTGAAGGATTAAAAACTTTACCTCTGCCTAGAATTGCTATTTTTAGAAATGAAATCAATGAAGATTATTTATGTGTAAGTGATGCCATTGCAAGTGATGAAACAATAAAAGAAATTCCAAAAAGCCATGAGCATTTAGATTTAAATA
>JALRJW010000083.1 GCA_023268955.1 Aliarcobacter sp.
TAAAGGTAGTTTTGCTGTACCATAAACATCCGCTGGCAAAGAAACAATTTCAAAAGTATCTAGTACCCAATATCCAATAAACCCTAAAGCAATACCCGTTAAAATTCCTGAAAAACCAATAATTGTTCCAAGTTTCAAAAAGATTGATTTAACTTCTTTTGAACTAGCTCCCATTGATAAAAGTAGGGCAATCTCTTTTCTTCTACTCATAACAGTCATTAAAAGTGAAGAGATGATATTTAGTGAAGCCACCAAAATAATTAGCATTAAAACTATAAATAGGGCTGTTTTTTCCATTTGCATGGCTGCAAAGAAATTACCGTTTTGTTGCCACCATCCAACAACTCCAAAACTAGGTCCAACTGCTTCTTGAATTAATTTTATATCTTTTAATGCATCATTTGTAAAAATATGTATCCCATCAAAATAGCTTTCATCTTTGTTTAAAATTGTTTGTAAAGATGAAATATGCGTGTAAACATATGCTTTAGAAAAAGTTCCTAAATAGATTGCATTTGGAAAATTTGAAATTAAATCTTTTGGATCGATTGCTTTTGCTTCATCTTTATATGAAGCATACTCTTGATACGCACCATCAACTACTACTAATGTTTCTTTATCAACTGTTTCTAAAAAATCATAAACATCTTTTTTATCTAAACATTCACCTAATGGATTGTTTGGTAAACATAAGAAAATTACATCAGCACCATGCTCTTTGTATAAAGTAGAAAATTGCTCTAAATTATGAGTATCAGATTCTGTTTTAATGATTTTAGAACCTGTTTGTCTTCCATAAATTTCATACATTGCAAAAGTTGTTTTTGCCATTAAGATTTTAGAATTTTCATTGCATTTTGCATGAACACAGTATTCTAAAATTTGATCACTTCCTGAACCAACAATAACATTTGAGCTTGTTAAATCAAATTTTTTAGCTAATCCTTCTTTTAATTCATACATAGAATCATCTGGATAAATAAACATATTTTTTGCTAATTCTTGAATTCTTGCTGTAACTTTTGGACTTGTTCCATATGGATTTTCATTTGAAGCAAGTTTAACAACATCTTTTGGATCAACTCCATACTCTCTAACAACTAATTCAATTGGCTTTCCAGCTTCATAAATCGTAACATTGTCTAAAACTTTATTAAATTCCATTTATTTCTTTCCTAGATTAAGATAGTTTATTTTTTATATATCGTTTATTTCTTTAACATATGATCCTAAAATTTTAACAGTTTGGCTGTGTTTTAATAGGATATTTTTAACATTTTCATCATCTTTATGACCATCAAAATCAATAAAGAATATAGAATTTCCACCTGCAATATGTGATTTAATTTTTGTTAAATTAATTCCAGCATCATTAAAATCATTTAAAAATTCAACTAAAGCACCTTGTCTATCAGGCATTTTTACTAAAATTGATGTTTTATCATTTCCACTTTGAGCATTTTCAAAATCACTTATGATAAAAAATCTTGTTTTATTGTTATCTGTATCTTCAATATTTTCAAACATTATTGGTAACTGATGAAGTTTTGCTCCAACATGTGGACAAATAGCAGCTGCTCCTTCTTCAATAACAGCTAATTTAGCTGCTTTTGTAGTTGATTCTACAGGAATATGTTCAACTTCATCAAGTCCAGTATCAGCTAAAAATTTACTACATTGTTCAAAGGCAATATCTTTTGAATATATTTTTTTAATATCACTTACTTTATCGCAATTTGAAGATAAAGTATGATGAATATCAAGAACTACTTCAGCAATTATTTTTAGGTTATACTCACTTAAACAATTAATAGTATCACTTACTATTCCATTTGAAGAGTTTTCAATAGGAATTACTCCAAATTTAGCTTTTTTTGAACTAACTTCCCTAAATACACCTTTAATAGAATTAATAGGTAAATAAGCACTCATCGCTCCAAATCTAGCTTCAGCAGCTTGATGAGTGAAGCTTCCTTCAGGTCCTAAATAAGCAATATTTTCAGGTAGTTCTAGATTTCTAGAAATTGCAAAAATCTCTAAAAATAGTGCTTCAATCGCACTTCTATTTAACATACCATTTGATTCATTATTGATTTTTTCAAGTCTATCAATAATCGCTTTTTCCCTTTCAGGTCTATAAATTGCTCCACCACTCTTTGCTTTTAGGGCTCCAACTTGGTGTACAACTTTCATTCTATCATTGATTAAAGATAATAATTGATTATCAATGCTATCAAGTTGATTTCTAAGGTCTAATAACCCATCTTCACTATTAGATATGTTTGTAATGTTTGCCATAAATTTATGCCTTTACTTTAAATACTCTTCTTCTAAAGCAATTAAATCTTCAAAAACTTCTCTTTTTCTAATTAATCTATCTTGACCATTTTCAAGGGCAATCTCAGCAACTTTTCCTCTAGTGTTATAGTTACTAGCCATAGTAAATCCGTATGCTCCAGCAGAATAAATAGCAACTAAATCATTATGTTCAGTTTTAGGAAGTTGAACATTTTTTGCAAAGAAGTCACCACTTTCACAAACAGGACCTACTAAATTGCAATCACTGAACTCTTGATTGTCATTTAATACTTCGATTCTATGATATGCATTATACAATGAAGGTCTAATTAAATCGTTCATAGCACCATCAACGATAACAAATCTTTTGCTTCCATTTACTTTTTCATATAAAACTTTAGTAACAAAAGTTCCACTATTTCCTACTAAGAATCTCCCTGGCTCACAAATAATTGTTACATCTAATCCATGCATTACTTCTAAAACAGATTGTGCATACTCATTTGTATCAATTAGTTTTTCATCTTTATAAACAATACCAAGACCACCACCAATATCCATAAATGATAGTTCAATTTTAATAGCTTTTAAATTTCTAACTAAATCTGCAACAATAGAAACAGACTCTTTAATTGGTTGAAGTTGAGTCAACTGAGAACCAATATGACAGTGAATTCCTGTTGGGTCTAAGTTTTCTGAATTTTTACATTGAATATACATTCTTTTTGCTGTATCAATATCAACACCAAATTTATTTTCATGTAATCCTGTTGAAATATATGGATGAGTTTGAGGGTCAATATTTGGATTAACTCTAATTGAAATTCTTGCAACTACATTTAACTCTTTTGCAATTACCTCAACTCTATTTAATTCAGCATCACTCTCAACATTTATCATTAAAATTCCATGACCTAATGCTTCTTTGATTTCGTCATCAGTTTTTCCAACACCTGAAAAAATGATTTTATAAGGAGCGATTCCAACTTTTAAAGCACGTCTAACCTCACCAATACTTACACAATCTGCACCTGAACCTAAATCTGCTAAATGTTTAATAACACTTAAATTTGAATTTGCTTTTACAGCATAAGCAATTATTGATTTTCTAGCTTTAAATGCTGTTTTTAATTCTGTATATTGTTTTGTAATATGGTCAAAATCATATACGTAATATGGAGTTTGATATTTATTTGCTAATTCTTTAAAATTAATGTTCATTTTTTTCCTATACTTTTAATCTTTTTCTTAAAATATTTAAAGTAAATCTACTAAATAGACTTATTTTAAATATTAATTTTATTTATCTAGATGATAGTCTAGAAGTATTATATTTTGAGTGAAGTTCAAGGCG
>JALRJW010000117.1 GCA_023268955.1 Aliarcobacter sp.
AACGTGTACCTTTTTACCGTCTATTACTTGATATTCACTCTTCGCTTCTTGTTCTTTAAAGGGCATATTTCTCCTATGTTCTGCTTGTCTGTAGTACCGCAGCTGTCATCTTTATAACATTTCCTGTGGCACATTTCATCTTAATTTTGTATCCTCTTTGATGAATTTACCAAATCGATCATTTGGACTAATTTTATCAATAGTAATTTTACCGTCTTTAAAATGTAAATAACTAAGCAGTGCAGTTTTTTCTAATTGCTTCAAGTGTTTCAACACCTGCTGTTCTATATTCATCATCCCCTGAACCAATAGTGAATGTAAGCATATCAAATACTAAATCATCAGGTTTAAATCCATGTCTATTTACACATAAATCAAAAATTCTTTCAGCAATTCTTAGCTTATCATCCTTAGTTTTTGCCATACCAACTTCATCAATTACAAGACAAACTAAAGCTGCACCAAATTTTTTAGCCAGTTTACAAACTGCATCAAATTTTTCTTCACCATCTTCAAGGTTTACAGAGTTTATAATACATCTTCCACCAATTTGTTTTAAAGCAGCTTCAAGTGCTAAAATCTGAGTAGAATCAGGCATTAAAGGTAAAGATACTTTTTGAGAATAAAGTTCAACAACTTTATCCATATCTCCTGTTTCATCCCGTCCTGCAAAACCAACAGATACATCAATTACATGAGCCCCAGCTCTTACTTGTTGTTGCCCAACTGAAAGTGTTCCTTCATAATCATTTGCTTTAAGTAACTCTCTAAATGCTTTTGAACCAGTTGCATTAGATCTTTCACCAATCAAAAGTGGTGCTGGGTCTTGCTTTAAAGGGACTGTATTAAATAAAGAAGCTAATGAAGCCTTTAAAAATCCATTTGGTTTTTTAGGAGTAATATCTTTTACTTCATTATAAAGTGCTTCAATATGCTCAGGAGTTGTTCCACAACAACCACCTAAAAAACTAACTCCATTGATTTCTAAGAAACCTTTTTGAAGTTCTGTAAACTCCTTTGGTCCCATTGGATAATATGTTTGACCACCTCTATTTTGAGGAAGTCCAGCATTTGCATGAACTGAAATTGGAAATCTTGTAACTTCACTTAAAGTTTTAACATGCTTATGAACTTGCTTTGGTCCTGTTCCACAGTTAAATCCTAAAGATAAAATATTAAATGGCTCCATAATTGCAGCAATTGTTAAGGCATCCGTTCCTATAAGCATAGTTCCTGATAACTCAATAGTTACAGAAACCATAATTGGAGTACTTGGAGAAACATCAGTTAAAGCATGAAGAGCTGCTTTAATTTGAAGTGGGTCTTGACAAGTTTCAAGTAAGAAAATATCACATCCACCATCGATTAAACCTTGAGCCATAATCTTATAACCATCATACATTTCATCATATTTTATATGACCTAGTGAAGGCAGTTTAGTTCCAGGTCCAATAGAACCTAAACAATATCTTGGTTTATCAGGTGTGCTATATTTTTCACAAACATCTTTAACAAGTTTTGCACCAAGTTTTGATAATTCATAAGATGTTTGACCTATTTGATACTCATCTAAAACCCATGGCATTGAACCAAATGTATTTGTACTAATTAAATCAGCACCAGCTTTTGCGTAGTTTTCATGTATATTTGTTAGTATTTGAGGAGCTGTTAAATTTAAAAGTTCATTACAACCTTCTAAATCAGCACCTTCATAAGTCCATTCTTCTTTTGTGATAGTAGAATTTTGAAGCTGTGTTCCCATAGCTCCATCAATTATTAATACTTTTTTACCAATTAAATCTTCAATTTTCTGTGACATATTCTCTTCTATTATTTTTCTTAATTAAGTTATATATTTTATTTAAAAAGTAGTTAAAATCTAGTTAATGGTTATTTTTTTACTTAGTTTTTCTTAACTATTACCCTAATAACACTAGCCTCACCTTGATGACCAACTCCTTCATTTAAATGAACAAGTTGCTTTGTAATTTTCTTTTCAAAAGTTGTAAAAACTTCATCAAAATCATTTAAATCATACAATAAATCCAAGGCTTTTGGTCCACCGCTATTGTAGTTTAATTGCTCTTTTGAGAAAAACTCAGCAATAAAGTAACCACCACTTTTTAAATTTTGTTCAATTTTGTTAAATAAACTGTTTCTATCTTGTTCAAACATATGCAAATATGAAGTAACAATTACATCATATTTTTCATCTTCATTTAAAATCATTTCCCAGTTATTTAAATCCATATTTATGCAATGAATATCTAAAAAATCTTGACTTGCTCTATACTTTAATTTATCAAGACCAACATCACTTGCATCAATTGCAGTTACTTCAAAACCTTCTTTGGCAAGAAAAATAGCATTTCTTCCCTCTCCCTCACCTAAACATAAAACTCTTTTTTTATCTTTCATTAAATCGATATTTGAAGCTATAAATTCATTTGGGTCTAAACCATACAAATAGTCTACTTTAGAAAATTTATCATTCCAAAAATTTGTTTGTTCCATAAAATTCCTTAGTATTTTAATGTGTGGATTATAACAAATTTAAAATTACACATTAAAATTTGTAATTTAATCCTAAAGTATAAGTCTTAGTTTTCACATTATCTTGATTTTCTGGCAATTCTTTACCTTTTTGATAATTCCAAGATGCAAAAATATCTAATTTTTTTAATTTCTTTTCAATTTTTACAGTATAAAAACTTTCTTGCATCATGGCATGATGTTGAACTTTAATTCCATCATTTAATACACTAAATAGTCTGTCACCAACTAAAGTTCTAAAAGTTAAAAAATTGTTCTTGTAATTAGCTTTTAATGATAAATCCAGAACTTGAAAATTTTTATCTTGAAAACTATAATTTCCATATTGATTTCCATTGATTTTTATATATTTAACACCTGTGTTTAAAACTAAACTATATTCTTCATAATCAAATCTTTTAGCAAAATTTAAATCATATTGATTTACATTAAAATCTTCATAATCACTAAAATAAAAATCACTTTTTATGTGTTTATTCTTATCTATTTTTTTTAACAATCCAACTGAATAAACTTTCCCATTATCTGTAACAGCTAAATTATCTTCAATACTTAAGATTGAAATTTTTCCTCTTAAATTTTCATTTAAACTATAAGTTAATTTGCTCCCTAGTTTTTCAACATTTAATTTTTCCAAAGATTGATTTGTTATAAAATTCTTTCTTTTTGTACTACTATCTTCATAATTTATTTCTAAATTAAAATCATCTATTTTGTGTTTTATATTGTAATCAATAGTCTTTCCATTGATTTTTGTTTTAGAATTATCATAATCTTTGTATGAATATTGTGTACTGATTTGTGTGTTAGAAAAAGAAGATGTCGCAAAAAATAAAACTATCCATAAACTTTTTTTCATATTTAAACTCCTTTATGCGACTTAATCGCGAAGGAATTTTATCTATTTTATTTTAAATGCAACTTAGTTGCTATTTTGAGCAATCAGTTAAAGCTCTATCAAATAGTGTAATGTAAAATTTATCATCAAGTCTTGTTACATAAAAAATAATATATGGAGTTAATACAACTTGATAACCGGTTTTTTCAATGATTTTAGCTTTGTAAAAATCCTCTTTTGTGTAAAAATCTTTATTGATTTCATTAAATTTAATCATATGATTTGTTAAATACTCTTTTACATCAGCATTTATAAATAAACCATTTTCACTCCAACCATAATTTTTATCATTTTCAAAACTACAATCAAACTTTGGGCTAAAAATTTTAAATGCTCTAAAATTAATATCTTCTTCCCTTTCAAGCAAAACTTGATTTAACTCTTCAAGTCCTTCATAAGCAAAATTATTGATTGAATTTTTATGCATTACAGTTTGAATTCCATCTACTTTAAATACATCGTAATATCCAAAAGTCGGATGAATATATCTTTTTAATTGTTCAATATCTTTATTTTGCAAAGCAAAAACGATTTCATAAATTTCTGTAATTAACTCATCAGTTATCTCTTCTCTAACTAATTTTCTTTCAGGTTCTTTTTCAATATTACTAATTCCTACACTACAACCTGTTAATACAAAAAGAAAAAAAATCGACAAAAAGATTGTTTTTTTAAAAATCCACATTACTTAACCCTATAAATTTGTATAAAATCTGCTGTATTTTACTACTATTTGTTAAAGAATAGTTAAATTTTCAACTTTTAAACAACACTTAGATAGAATATATCTTTAAATTTTATAATTAGGATTAATTAAAATGACTGAAGCAAAATATATTTGGATGGACGGTGAATTTACTCCATGGCATGACGCTAAAGTTCACGTTTTATCTCATACACTACACTATGGTAATGGTGCTATTGAAGGTACTAAAGCTTATAAAACTGTAGATGGTAGATGTGCAATTTTTAAATTAAATGAACATACTCAAAGATTATTAAACTCTTCGAAAATGACATTAATGAATGTTCCATTTTCTGTTGAAGAATTAAACAAAGCTCAAGTAGAGTTATTACAAAAAAATGAATTATTCAATGGTGCATACATTAGACCATTAGTATATTTAGGTTATGGTGTAATGGGACTATATCATAAAGATGCTCCTGTTAAAGTTTCTGTTTCTGCTTGGGAATGGGGAGCTTATTTAGGGGAAGAAGGTCTTAGAAAAGGTGTAAGAGTTAAAATTTCATCTATGACAAGAACGCCTAATACATCAGGAATGGGTAAAGCTAAAGCTGTTGCAAACTACTTAAACTCTCAAATGGCAAAATATGAAGCTGTAGAAGCTGGATATGATGAAGCATTACTAAGGGATGATCAAGGTTATATCGCTGAAGCATCAGGTGCTTGTTTCTTTATAGTTAGAGATGGAAAATTAATTTCTCCACCAAATGACAATACTTTAGAATCAATCACTCAAGCTACAGTTATTGATTTAGCTAAAGATTTAGGTATTGAAGTAGTTAGAAGAAGAATTACAAGAGAAGAGATTTATATTGCTGATGAAGCATTCTTCACAGGAACAGCTGCTGAAATTACTCCAATTAGAGATGTAGATGCAAGAGTTATTGGTTGTGGATCAAGAGGTCCTGTAACTGAAAAATTACAAACAGCTTACTTTGATGTAGTTCAAGGTAAAAATGAGAAATATTTAAAATATTTAACTTACGTTAACTAATATCTATTAATATTAGTGTTTAAATATTTTATAAATAAGGGAAATTATGCCTATAGACAACGACTATTTTAAAAAGAGACAACAAAATGGTGGGGGTTCAAACAACAATAACGGTGGTGGTGGAAACTACCAACCACCATTTGAGCCACCTGAATTTTTCAAAAATTTTGGTAAAAAAGCAGGAGCACTTTATGTAATTATTGCTTTAGTTATTGCTCTTTTTGTTTTTAAACCATTTGTGATTATTGAATCTGGTCAAGTTGGTATTAAAGTAACAACTGGTAAATATAGTGAAACTCCTTTAAATCCAGGATTCCACTTTTACATTCCAGTATTTCAAAAAGTTATCATAGTTGATACAAAAGTTAGACTTATTAACTATAAAACTATAGAAGAAATGAGTGGTTTTGATTCAGGAATTAGAATTAATCCTGCAATTAATATTCTAGATGCTAGAGGTTTACCTGTTTCTATTGAATTAACTGTTCAATATAGATTAACAGCAGCAGGAGCTCCAACTACTATTGCAACATGGGGACTTTCATGGGAAGATAAAATCGTAAACCCAGTAGTAAGAAATGTTGTAAGAAATGTTGTTGGTGGATTTAATGCTGAAGAATTACCTACAAAAAGAAATGAAATTGCAACTATGATCGAGCAAGGGATTAGAGAACAAATTGAAATTCTTGAAGGAAAACCTGTAAGTATTGAATCTGTTCAATTAAGAGAAATTGTATTACCTCCGAAAATTAAAGAGCAAATTGAAAGAGTTCAAATTGCAAATCAAGAAGCAGAAAGAGTAAGATACGAAGTTCAAAGAGCAAAACAAGAAGCTGAAAAAAGAGCAGCCCTTGCAAGTGGAGAAGCTGAAGCTAAAAGAATTGAAGCTCAAGGTAGAGCTGATGCTGTAACTATTGAAGCTAAAGCACAAGCAGCAGCAAATAAAGAGATTTCTCAATCATTAACTCCAAATCTACTTCAAATGCAACAAATTGAAGTTCAAGGTAAATTTAATGATGCTCTTAGAGAAAACAAAGATGCTAAGATTTTCTTAACTCCTGGTGGTTCAACTCCAAATATCTGGGTTGATACTAAAGATAGAGCAAAAGAAACTTCTATTAAATAGTAGTTTAAATAGAGTAGATTTTCTACTCTATTTTTTTAAATGAAAAAAGTAACAATCCTTTTATTTTCACTTATTGCAATCTTTGCGATTATTTTATTTTTCTTTTTTAAAGATAAACCTGCTTTAATTGAAGAAAAGAAAAATAAAGTAATTCAACAAGAAAAAACTCTAGAAAAAAAAGAAACAGCACCAAAAGAAGTTGAGTTAAAACTTACTTTAGAACCTTCTAATGAAATTGATAAATCTAAATTCCAAAAAAATGAAGATTACAAAGAAGCTGTTCCTTTAGGTCAAACTTCAAACGACAATAAACAAAAAGATTTAGATGTAAATATTGGAGTTGATATCAATAAAGAGAAAAAAACTATAGAGGGTGTTGAATTAAACATTCAAAAAAAGTTCTAAACATAAATACAAGGTAACACATGAATACATTAAATAAAATTGACTGGGAAAAAGTAGATGGATTAGTTCCTGTAATCTCTCAAGATGCTACTACAAATGAAGTTTTAATGCTTGCGTATGTAAACAAAGAGGCATTACAATTAACTTTAGAAACTAAATTTGCTCACTATTTTTCAAGAACAAAACAAAGAATCTGGAAAAAAGGTGAAAGTTCAAATCACACTCAAGAAATAGTTGAAGTATTAGTAGATTGCGATAATGACACTTTAATTTTTAAAGTTAATCAAAATGGTGTTGCTTGTCACACAGGAAGAAAATCATGTTTCTTTACAAACCTTGAGACTCTTGAAGAAACACAAAAAGTTGAAATAGATACAACTGCAGCATATGGTGTAATTGATACTTTATACCATACAATTATTGAAAAAAAGAGTGATGACCCTAAAACTTCATATACAGCAAAACTTCTTCAAGGTAAACAAAACTCTATGCTTAAAAAGATTGTAGAAGAAGCAGGTGAATTTACATTTGCTGTTAAAGATGACAACAAAGAAGAGATTGTTTATGAAGGTGCTGATTTAATGTACCACTGTTTAGTTGCCCTAGCGTCTAAAAATATTAGTCCAGACCAAATCAAACAAGAAATTTCAAGAAGATTTGGTATGAGTGGAATTGAAGAGAAAAACTCTAGACCTCAAGAATAAGAAGTAATTTTTACTTCTTAGTCCCATACTCTATTTTATTTCCATTTTCGTCTATTAATGGATATTTTTTCTCATTCTTAATCATTTTACTAAAAATTGCTTCTTCTAAATTAATATCAAGTTTCATGCAAATTCTTATTAGATATATAGCTACATCGGCTATCTCTTCTTTTAAATGTACTTTTTTAGCACCTTGCAAATTTGAAGCTTCTTCCAAAGTTAGCCATTGAAAGATTTCTACTAACTCAGCTGTTTCAACACTTAAAGCCATAGCTAGATTTTTTGGATTATGGTGGGAATTCCAATTTCTATCATCTGAAAATTTGGGAACTTAATTGTATATCCGATACATCCAAAGGTACTCCATATACATTTGATATGGTTGGTGAAAAATCGGTATTCATTGATGCATCGTTAGATTTGGATATTAGTGGAGCAAAAATGAATCAAGTAATAGGT
>JALRJW010000119.1 GCA_023268955.1 Aliarcobacter sp.
CATTTAAATAGTATTGAGTTGTAAACTCACTTTAGCGTGGAGTTTAGAATTCAATACTATCAAATAAAACAAAAGGAAAAAAATATGACAGCAATTAGATTAACTAGAATGGGAAGAAACAAAAAACCATTTTACAGAATCGTAGTAACAGATTCAAGAAAAAGAAGAGATTCAGGATGGATTGAATCAATTGGATACTATAACCCAGTTGTAGAGCCAAAAGTATTAAAATTAGATGAAGAAAGATATAACTACTGGTTAAGTGTTGGTGCTAAACCATCTGATAAAGTTAAAAAATTAGCATCTAAATAATTCTAAAAGATATAAAAATGATTACGGATTTTATCAAAAATTATGCAAAATTAATTGTTAATTACCCTGAAGATGTATCGGTATCTATTGATTATATTGAAGATACATTTGCAGAAATTACAGTTATTGCCCATGGTGATGATATAGGCAAATTAATTGGTAAAAATGGAAATATGATCAATGCTTTAAAAACTATTGCAAATGGTTGTAAAGCTAAAGATGGTGTTTCTTATAAAATTCAAGTTATTGCAAAGTAGTAATTGTTTTTATGAAAAAAGAAGTATATGTTGCAAAATTAGGAAAAACTGTTGGATTAAAAGGTCATTTAAGACTTGTTATTGATACAGATTTTCCTGAGCAATTTAAAAAAGGTGCAGTTTATGTATCTAATAAAAATCTTATACTAACTATCAAAGAGTTTAATAACTCAAATCAAACAATTCAATTTGAAAACTTTGAAGATATTGATTTATCAAAAAAACTTACAAATCAACTTTTATTCACAACATACGATGAAACAAGAAAAAATTGTAAATTAGAAGAAAATGAGTTCTTTTGGTTTGATTTATTAAACTGCAAAATTATTGAAGATGGTAAAAACTTAGGTGAAGTAGTAGATATTAATAGATATCCATCTGCTGATTATCTTGAAGTTAAAACTGATGAATCTTTAGTTGAACAAGGAATGCCAAAATCTTTTTTGATTCCTAAAATTTTTGATGTTTATATTTTAAATGTAGATATTAAAAATAAAGAGATTAAGGTACAAAAATCTTTAGAGATTTTAGAAAATTCTTAAGTGACTTATTAATTGAAGATTCAATAAATCAGTAATTGCACTGTTTATTGAAATCTTCTCGAGATAGTGTTGTAAAAAATGAATTTTTAAAATTCTTATTTTGAAATACATTTAACATTTCGTTTTTAGCTTTTTCATTTTCATATGGACCAGAATATATAACAATCCTATTTTTATCATCTCTACACAGTTTTATTTCTGTATCAATTCTTAAAACTCTGTCTAAGTAGTCTTTGTATAGTTTTCCATCTATTATAGCTACAGTAATAAGATTGTATTCATTTAAAGTTTTCTTTGAAAAGTCTTCTTTGTTTTCATTTAGTTGAGTTTCAATGTTTTGTTTTTCTAATAAAATAATGTCTCTTAATTTTATGGCTTCATCTTTTAAAGCTAATAATTCATTTTTTTGTTCTTCAAGTTGAGTTTTTCTTTCTTCAATAAGCTTTTTTTCTTCATTAAGAGCTTCTTCTTGCTTTCTTAATTCCTCAATTTGTTTTTCTTTTTGATCTTCTAAAATTTTATTTTCATCATCTTTTTTTTCATTTTCTGTTGATTTAGTAGTGATTTCTAATTGTTTACTTGTTAATTTTTCTAATTCTTTGTTTAATTTAACTGTGTTTAGTCTGCTAATATCAAAAGATTTAATCTCTTTTTTTATAATGATTTCTGAATTTACAGTGTTTGGAGTTTCAGATGAGTTAGCTTGCAATTCTTTTTTTTCTGTTTCAAAAAAACCTAAAAAAAATAGACTAGAAAAAGTTATAAAACATCAAATCCAAAGGTTTTTGCAGCGGGAGATTTAAGAAGAGGACAGTCATTAATTGTTTGGGCAATTTCTGAAGGAAGAGAGGCTGCCTACCACATTGATAAGCAGTTGATGGGTAATACAAATCTTCCATCAAAAATAGATGGAGATTTACCATCAGTTAAATAAATTCCAATTTAAACCAAATCTAAAGCTAGTATCCCTGTAGGGGTTAGTTGGTGTTGAGAAATACTTATTGCCAGTTAAACTAGAATTAATATGCTCAAAAATGAAGAATAATCTAGTTTGTCTAATTTTTGCATTAAGAAAAAAATCAATAATTGGGTACCCTCCTATTTTGATTTCATTTTGAACATGAAAAGTTGAAATAAGGGGATTGTACTCACTTGAGTAAAATTTTGAAAAGTATTTTGCAGTAAAACCTGTTTGAATATCTAATACATTTCTGAAAATTTTTTCTTCAAGATAAATTGATGATCTCGCTATAAAATCTGGTAAATTCAAAACTTCTTTGTCTTGATTTACCTTCTGAACTAGTAATGTATTATCTAGATTAAATTTTCCAAAACTAAAATCCTTATTGACTTTGATCTTTGATATTTTAATTTCATTTGATGATACTTTTAAATGAGGAACAAAGTCATAATCAATATCTTTTCTTATATCTACATAAAAATAATTTGATATTGATGATAATGTCAACTCAAAAAGATCAAGAAATCTATTTGAAAAATTGATTTTAAGGGAATTATTATTTACTAACTTATTTTGATTATTCCAACCAACTAAATCATAAGAACTCTTGTAATAGTCATAAATAATACCTGGATGTGTTTCAACAGATGATAACTTAACAAACAAATTATTGATATTTTTAAATTTTAAAGAGAATAAGTATTTATTTCCTACTCGATCACCATTCATTTTTTTATCAATAGTTGCGGAAAGACTTAATGATTTAGTATTATGAGATAGTTCGGCAAATATCAAATTTGAATTGTTTGTAATTTTTGAATCTGTAGAATTAATTTCAAAAAATTCATAATTGAATCTTTTCAAACCAAATTTTATATTATCAAGCAATAAAGATTTGGAATTAAGAAAAAATCTCGTGCTTGAAGTTCTAAATTTAAAACTATCGTTTATGGAATTTGAGCTTGTACTTGGACCATAATATTCAGGATTTATTATAGCTTGACTGTATGAATTATTTACAGTGGTGTAGTGAAAATCAAAACCTAGATTAAATTTATTCTTCCCTGCAAAATTAAAGTGATTTTCAGAATAAAATTCTCTCTTAAAAAATAGATTTTTTGCATCATCAAATTTTACATTTAATTTTGATTTCTCATTGTATAGTGGGTCTCCAGATTGAAAATTTTCTAAAGCAGTTTC
>JALRJW010000124.1 GCA_023268955.1 Aliarcobacter sp.
TTTTCAACATCTTGTAAAGCACCATGAGTTTCAATTAAGATATGTATTGGAATTTCTCTTGAAATACCAGCTTCTTTTGCAACTTTTTGGATGTACTCAATTTGAGTTTTTGCATCTTCATAACAAGTTGATTTTGGTAAAGTAATATATGCTAATTTTTCTCCAGCACCTGGAACTAAAATATCAACATCTTGCCTCCAATCTGGATGAGAATGGTCATGAATTCTTGTTCCAGCCATACCGTATGGGTTAGCATCAGAGTTAACTACTCTAACGATCATATTTGCATGCTCAACTTCTTTACCAGTTTCAGCACCATCTTCACAGTCACAAGTAATATCAAATACTGGACCTAATTTTTTTTGCATCTCAAAACCTTTTAGGATTAGCTTTTCGCTTCCTGCAAAGTGTTCACATGTTGGGATAATTGGTAAAGATTTACCATTTTCAAATAAAGCTTCGCTTGGGTGTGTCATATTATTTTCCTTTTTATTGAGTTTGATTTATTTAATTTTTTTTGTTTTTTTCTTTGGAATGATAACCGTATAATCTAAGTCAAGAACTACATTACTTAAGTATTTACCATCTTCACCTTTTGGATTAGCAATTTCACTTGCTTTTTGATTTTTAACAGCAACTGTTCTTAATCTTAATAATCCAATATCATCTCTTTTATGATCAATTGTATCTAATACTTCAGTGTAAGCATAAATAGTATCACCTGCATATGTAGGATTACTATGAGCTCCTGAATTAATCGCATATACCCATTGAGCATTTTGCAATCCATTAAATGAGATAGTTCTTGCCATAGAGATAATAATACCACCATACATTAATCTTTGCCCCATTGGAGTAGATTTCATCATATGGTCATTGAAGTGTACTTTAGCATTATTTTGATAAAGTTTAGTTGCTAAAGTATGGTCACTATTATCAATAGTAATACCTTCAGGGTGATCTAATCTTTCACCTTTTACATAATCTTCAAAGAAATACTCTCCACCTGTTGCATCTGTATCAACACAATCAATAACTGGAATGTTAATAGTATCTAAAATAGGTGTAGATTCTTTAAAAGTAGGAACCTCATTAATACCTGTTGTAGTTTCTTTATCTTTTTTGTGAACCATTACCCATCTTTTAAAGTTTAATACTTCATGACCTTGAATATTTGTTCCAATAGAGTGAACATAAACAACTCCAGATTTACCATTTGAATTCTCTTTTAAACCAATTACAGTTGAAGTCATAGCTACAGTATCACCTGGATAAACAGGATTAGGAAATGAAATTTCTGCATAACCTAAATTTGCAATAGCGTTTAATGAAATATCTTGAACTGACTTACCAAATGTTAAGTGAAAATTTAAAATATCATCAATTGGTCTTTCATTGTAACCCATTTCTTGCGCTAATTCATCAGATGAATGCAACGCAAATCTTGAACCTGTAAAAGCGATGTATAAAGATACATCACCTTCACTAATTGTTCTTGGAAGTGGGTGAACTATTTTTTGCCCAATTGAAAAATCTTCAAAAAAGTTACCAACGTTAATTTTTGACAAATTTATCTCCTTATTTACCAAATAGGTTTTGACCTAAAGCTTTATATGTTTCATATAAAGTGATCATTTTTTTAGCCCATTTAATTCTATGAATATCTACTAATCTATCATTGTAAAGAATTACTTCTTTACCTTCTTTCTCAGCCTCTTCATATTTAGCAATCATTTTCTCGAAATCTTCAACTTCAGCTTGTTTTGGAGTAAAAATATCGTTAATGTATTCAATTTGGATTGGGTGAATTAATGATTTACCGTCAAATCCTAAGTTAAATGCATCTTTAGTTGAATCTTCACAAGCAAATTCATCATGAATATTGAAGTGAGGTCCATCAATTACAGTTTTTCCATAAGCTTTTGCTGCTAATGCAATTTGTGATAGGTAGTTAAACATTGCTTTGCTACCTTTTTTGATATCAATGTGAAGTCTATTTGCTAATTTGTTTGAACCAACAACAACAACTTCAACTTTTGCAGATGCTGCACAAATTTCTTGAATATTTAAAACTGATAATGGAGTTTCAATCATAATCATTAAAGATAAATTAGGATTTACTTCATTGATTAATCTTTCTGCTTCAATTACATCTTCTTTTGAATCAATTTTAGAGAATAATAATGCATCAATTTCAAGCTCTTTAGCTAGTTCTAAATCTTTTGCTAAATCTTCAGTTCCAAGATTATTGATTCTTAATACTCTTTCAGATTCACCAAATTTACAACCTTGTTCTTTGTAAACTTCTCTTAATACATTTCTTCCAACTTCTCTTTGCTCTTCTAAGATAGCTTCAAGATCAAAAATTACAGTATCAGCTAAAACAGATTTACCTTTTTCAACATTTTGTTTGTTATATGCAGGAATGAATAACATAGATCTTCTAGCTTTGTATTCGATGATTTCTTCACCAGTTTCAATTGCATGGTATTGGTCATGAAGTTGTTTTACTAATTGTTTTCTTAAAACTTTACCATTTTTAGTTCTTGGATAATCAAGCATTGCAAAAATCTCTTTTGGAGCTTTGTATTTTGCTAAATTATTTTGAGCAAATGCTAAAACTTCTGCTTGTTGCTCTTCGCTTAATGGTTGGTGACCTACAACTGCAATAGCAACAATAGTTTTATCTTTACCAATATCTAAACCAAATGCAACACAATCAGCTACTAAATCATGAGTTTTTACAACTCTTTCAATTTCGTGTGGAGATACTCTAAATCCGAATGTATTGATAATATCATCTTTTCTTCC
>JALRJW010000151.1 GCA_023268955.1 Aliarcobacter sp.
ACAAAAAGTTGAAGAAGGTAAAAAGAAAATCAAAAAAGACCTTGCTAATTTAGGATTAAATGAAGCAATTAAAACACCAAGATTCTATGGTTTATGGTTAATGCTATTTATCAATGTAACTTGTGGTATTGCTATTATTGGGGTTGCTTCTCCATTATTGCAAGAAGTTTTAGGAGTAAGTGCAATTGTAGCAGCTGCTGCTGTTGGTTTAATGGGAATTTTTAATGGTGCAGGTAGAATTATGTGGGCATCGTTAAGTGACTATTTAACTAGACCAGTTGTTTATGTAATTTTCTTTGCTACACAAGCTGTTGCATTTTATATGTTGCCAAGTATCACTGAAATTATTGTATTCCAAGTTGTTTTATACTTCATTATGACTTGTTATGGTGGTGGATTTGCTTCAATTCCTGCATATATTGGGGATATTTTTGGAACAAAAGAGCTTGGTGCTATTCATGGATATATTTTAACAGCATGGGCAGCAGCTGGACTTGTTGGGCCACTAATTATTTCAATGGTAAAAGATTCAACGGGTTCATATGCTGAAACATTATATGTATTCTCAGGATTCTTTGTAGTTGCATTTATTGTTTCAATTTTAATGATTATTAACATTAAACAAGTAAAAAAACAAACTCATAAACATCATTAAAGATGTTAAGACATCTAAAAGAGTTTAATTCTTTTAGATGTTTTATAAATTTCTAACATCAATAAAACTTCCACTTTCAAATTCTTCTATTTTTTCAATAATTTCATTTAGTTTTAAAGCTGCTTCAAAAGGTTTTTGAATAGGACCATCTTTAAGTCTACGTGCTGAGGTAAAGATTTCATCATTAATTTCAAATCTTATGTAATCAGTCATAGGTGTTTCAATAACACCAGGAGCAACTGCTAAAAGTTTTGTATCTGTCATTTCTTTAGCATATAGATTAATAAGCATGTTAACTCCAGCTTTTGATAAACAATAACTTGCCCAACCTTTAGAGCCATTTACAGCTGCACCTGATGAAATGGCAATCACAATTTTAGTATTAATTAAAGATAAAATATCAAGAAGTTCTTTATTTGCATATACATTTAAATTGTATACTTCTTTCATTTCATTTATTGATAATTCATCAAGAGTTTTTATTTCTCCAAGCATTCCAGCATTTAAAAAAACAGCATGAATATTTTCAATATCATTTATAAATTTTATACAATTTTTCTTAATATTTAAAATATCACTTAAATCACAAGCTAGATGTTTGAAATTTTCATGTTCAATTTCTGGTTTTTTCCTACTTATGCCATAAACATTGAAGTTTTGTTCTAAATATAATTTACTCAAGGCTAAACCTAATCCTGAAGAACAACCTGTAATTAATATGTTTTTTGACATTTTAAGCCCTTATATTTTCATGTAATTTTTATTTCATAGGGTAGATTAAACTTGCTTAATATTTTTTTAGATATAATCATTTTACTTTAGAAAGGATGAATAAAATATAGAATTTTGCAACAATTTAAGATTACTGAAAAGATAAAAAATTTAGATATAAATGATAAAATCAAAAAGAATTTGCTTTTTTACAACTATGACAATGCTTTAATGAGAACATTGCATAAAAAAGATATTAATAAAGATGATGTTAAATATATCTCAACTTTTAGTAGTTTTAAGGGTGAAATTTATGAAAATATCATCTATGAACTTTTAATGGATTTTGCATACGATAATGATGAAATCGTTAACTTCATTTTAAAAGGTCCTTACCAAGATAAAGAGAATGTTTATATTAAAAGTGGACTTATGATTGATAGAAGTTC
>JALRJW010000296.1 GCA_023268955.1 Aliarcobacter sp.
TAATTTAATTTCATTGTTTGTTAGTTTAATCTTTGATCCATTTTTTGTTAGAGATTTACTATCTTGATCCCAAATAAAATCATCTACTAAAACAATAGAATCTTTATAAGCTAAATTATTATTTCTTTGAAATAATTTTTCCAGTGTATCTGCAATTTGGTTGATATTGTAGGGCTTTAAAATGTATCCTTCTACATTATAATCAATTGATTTTAATAAATAATCCTTGTCATCATGTGCAGACAAAATCAAAATTGGTATATTTCTGTTTAAATTTCTAATCATTTTAATTAATAACATACCATCAATTTCAGGCATTTTAATATCAGTAATTACTAGATCATAATGGTTTTCTTCAAAAAGCTTATATGCAATACTACCATTTATAGCAAGATCAATCTTTTCAAAAAAAATGCTAAGCATTTTATTTGTTTGCATTCTTACATCATCGTTGTCTTCAACATATAAAACACTAAGTTTTTTAGAATTATTAACGATTTCGATTATTTTTTCTTGATTCATAGATTTGTCCCAAATATAATAGGACATTATTTTAACATAAGTAGTCTAAAAATATTTAGAAGTTAATCTAAATATTTTTAATTATTTTTTTAAGAGTTTGATATAGAATCTTTTAAATTTCTATTTTTGTATGCTAAAAAGATTGTTATTATAACGGCAGCTACAACTACATATACCCATGTAGGAATTGGAACAGGGTCACCTGTTGCGTATGAGTGCATTCCAGATAAATAGAAGTTTACACCAAAATAAGTCATTAAAATACTTCCAAACGATACTAATGAAGCCGTTGCAAAAGTATAAGGATTATTAAGTTTTGGTACAAATCTTAAGTGTAAAACAATAGCATAGATTACAATTGATACATAAGCCCAAGTCTCTTTTGGATCCCATCCCCAGTATCTTCCCCATGATTCATTTGCCCAAACTCCACCTAAGAAATTTCCAATAGTTACAGCTGATAAACCAATAATTAAAGAAATCTCATTTATTGCTGTGATATGTTTGATATTTTCATCAATATGAGGTCTGTTTTTTCTAAATATAAACATAATTAATGTCATAAATCCAATAATTGCACTTAATCCAAAGAAACCGTATGAAGCTGTTAAAATCGAAACGTGAATAGTCAACCAGTATGATTTTAATACAGGAACAAGATTTGTAATTTGTGGATCAATACCTGTTAAGTGTGCTGTAAACATAAATATTGCAGCAACAATAATTGAAGCACTTAAAGCTAATAATGATCTTCTAAAGAATACTACCCCTGCAAAAATTGCTGACCATGAAATGTATAATAATGATTCATAAAGATCTGACCATGGTGCATGACCTGAAATAATCCATCTAAATCCCATTCCAAATGTTTGAATACTAAATAAAATAAATAACAATGCAAAGAATACAAAAGTCATTTTTTTAGATTTAAACTGTGGTTTAAATACCGTTATAAAGGCAGCAACTATCATTACTAAACCTAAAAATAGATATGCTAAAGTAAGTTTTGGGAATAAATCAAGTTTATTAAATAAAATCTCATTTTCAATTTCTGATTTAGTTAAATTTACATCAGAACCAATTTTTTCTTGATATGTTTTGATCATACCTATGTAAGTATTTGCTTTTTCCCAATCAAACATTGAAACAGATTGAACAACTCCTCTAATCATACTTTGCACAGCTGTTTGATTCATACCATCAAAAGTATTGATTGCATCAAGTGGGCTATACCATTTACTGTTGTCCATTTTTTCAGTATTATTTTGGGTTGGTACTTGAGGGAAAATATTAAATAATGCTCCATTAAACACAGCATAAACAATATTTATTCTTTCATCAACTTTAATTACATCTCTTTCATAAGTACCTCTTTCTGATACTTTTACTTGATTTGCTTTTTCAACTTCACTAGCTAAAATATATTTATTGTTTTTAAATACTTCTGAAAA
>JALRJW010000299.1 GCA_023268955.1 Aliarcobacter sp.
GGTTTCATTGGAAAACAAATAGCAGTTTTAGGAAATGGTTTAGTTGAAGGTATGGAAATTGTTTCTAAAGGAAATGAAAGAGTTTTCCCTAAAATGCCAGTTCAAATTATAAATAAATAGGAACATATTATGGATTTAATAAAATTTTCCATTAAAAATCCAGTAACAATAATAGTTTCAGTACTTATTGTTGTTTTATTTGGATTTTTATCATTAACAAAACTACCGTATCAATTAACTCCAAGTGTAAGTAAACCTGAAATAAAAGTTACTACAAATTGGGGTGGAGCAACGCCTTATGAAATTGAAAGAGAGATAATTGAAGAGCAAGAAGAGGCTTTAAAAAGTTTAAATAACTTAGTAGAATATGAATCATCATCAAAAGATAATTATGGTGAAATTAAATTAACATTTAAACTAGGAACAGATATTAGAGTTGCATTGCAAGATGTTTCAAATAAATTAAATGAAGTTAGTTCATATCCTTCAAATGCAGATGAACCGATTATTGAAACAGCAATTGCTAGTCCAGTTGTATGGATGATGTTACAAACTTTAGATTCTAACCCAAATCATATTGATGGTTATAAAACATTTTTTGAAGATGAAATCAAACCTATGATTAGAAGAGTTCAAGGAGTAGCTGGAACTATGGGTGGTGGAGGAAGAGAGCAACAAATGCAAATTTCTTTCGATACTGCAAAATTAGCTTCTTATGGTTTAACTATTAATTCAGTTATTGCAACACTACAAAAAGAGAATCTTGATGTTTCAGCTGGTGTTCAAAACCTTGAAAGACGTTCTTATAGAATTAGAACAGTAAGTAAATTTAGAACTGCTAAAGATATTGAAGATGTAATTTTAATTTCAAATAGAGATCAAAAAGTTACAGTTAAAGATATTGCAGAAGTTAATTTTGGACTTGAAACTGCAAGTTCTGTTGCAATGTTCTTAGGAAAAGATGGTATTTTCTTAGGGATTCAGCCAAATGCAGGAACAAATGTTGTTGCACTTACAAATGATGTTGAAAAAGTTGTAAATGAACTAAATGCTGGAATCTTAAAAGAAAAGGGTTTAAAGATTCAATGGCTTTATGACCAAAGACCATATATTGTTGGATCTGTTGATTTAGTTAAACAAAATATTATGATTGGAGGTATTTTAGCTGTAATTATTTTAATTACATTCTTAAGAAGTGTATCTCCAACGGCTGTTGTTTCTGTTGCTATTCCTATTTCGATTATTGGTACATTTATAATCTTGCAAATGATGGATAGAAGTTTAAATACTATTTCTCTTGCTGGTATTTCCTTTGCCGTTGGTATGCTCGTTGATGCCGCCATTGTTGTTTTAGAAAATATTGATAGACACAGAAAAGAGGGTATGAGTATAGGCGAAGCTGCTTATAAAGGTACTCAAGAGGTATGGGGAGCTTTAATTGCATCTGCTTCTACAACTGTTGCTGTATTCTTGCCAATCATTTTTTTAGAAGATGAAGCAGGGCAACTGTTTAAAGATATCGCTATTGCTGTAACAGCTGCGGTTACTTTTTCTTTATTTGTTTCAATTTCAGTTATTCCAATGCTTTGGAAAAAATTTGCTGGAATGTCAAAAAAAGAGCCAAAAGATGCTGGAGCAATTGCTAATTTTGGTCATAAAGTAGTTGAACTTATAATGTCAATTGTAAGATTATCTTTGAGAAGTTTGTTATCAAAAATTGTAACTATTTTATCTTTGACTATTTTTTCAGTGGGAACAATCTATGTTTTATTCCCAAAATTAGAATATTTACCTCAGGGTAATAAAAACTTGATTTTCAATATTTTAATTACACCTCCAGGACTTTCTTACCAAGAAAGATATGACATGGGTACATATTTAATGAAAAAAATCGAGCCACACATTAATAAAGATGTGGGGGATATTCCAGGATTAGGA
>JALRJW010000244.1 GCA_023268955.1 Aliarcobacter sp.
AGCTTGATCACTTTCAAGACCAAATACACCGTCTTTTAATTCACCGTCGATAAGCTGGCCACCAATTGCTAGGTTATGGCTACCAAAGCTACCTGTGATAGGAATATCAAAACGTAAGTCATAGGTATATTGACTGCTTTCAAGTGGGCGAGCAGGGCGCGGTAAGAATGTTTCTTCAGCTAAGTCTTTACGTGCTTGCTCGTCCATTCCTTCGTATTCGCCAGTACCGTCGTACATTGCTTGCAGCTCTAAGCGCTCGCTGACACTGAGCGGTAAAGTACGGCCATTATTTTGCGTATCAACATAAGAAACAGAAGCCTTCAGCGTTGCCCAATCAAGCTCGCCATCGTAGCTGATTGACCACCACTCACGGTCAAACTCTTGGTCTGCAGCATAACCTGCGCGCGGGTTTACTTGGCCGCGGCGGTCTTGCCAAATTGATTCAATATTATCTTTAGTGCCAAGCGGGTAAGTAATTGTGCCAGATTCGATGTCGTAGCTTGGCGTGTTGTCGTACACTTGGCTTGAATTATCATAATCAAAACGTAAATGATGAGACTCAAACGGTGTATAAGTTAAAGTAAAACCATACTGCTCGTTTGTGTTATCAACGGTACGACCGCCACTACCAAAACCTAATGAACGAGTATGAACAACACCATTAGGATCGGTTGCTGGTTCAAATGTTGGCGATGATGCTTGTTGCTCGTAAACACTGCCGCGCACACCTAAGCTTAATACATCTTTGATAAGCGGACCCATCACACTAAAGTCAGTGGTAATGTCATCACCAAAATCATCGTTTTGCTGTAATGAACGGCTAAAAGATACTGCACCACTCCAACTATCAGTGTGCTTTTTAGTGATGATATTAATTACACCACCCAATGCATCTGCACCATAAAGCGTTGATGCAGGGCCGCGAATTACTTCAACACGTTCAATGGCATCAACCGGTGGTACGTGGTTAAACGCGTTGCCACCAAAATTGTTTGGGTATATGTCGCCATGGTTATTTTGACGTTTACCATCAATGAGTAACAGGGTGTACTCGCCTGTTAAACCACGCATACTTACACTGCCTTGGCCCGTTTTATCTCGGGTTGTGCCAATGTCGATACCTTCTAAATACTGCACAGCATCAAGTACTGAGGTGAAGGCATGAGACTTAATATCTTCATTAGTGATAATTGAAATACTTGCAGGTGCTTCGGTAACTTTTTGCTCAAAACCTGTTGCAGTGATAACTAAGCGTTCCATATCTTGTTTTGGCTTAGCGTCATCAGCAAAGGCTGAAAAATGTGTTGCTATGGCAAGTGCCAGTAAGCTTGGTTTTATTGATTTCATTGTAGGTTTCTTTAGCTTTTTAGGATTAGCTAAAATCATATTACTTTGATTTAAAAAATACTTATTTTATTAATACATTTTATTTAGTTATATTTTGTTTAATTGAGCCTTTAATTAAATTCTTGAAATGATATATTTTACCACCACTAAGGAAACTTTTTTAGATAAGATATTATTAATAAGTTGTCTTTAGACAGCATCTAACAAAAGGAAATGAGAATGTTTAAATCTAATTTAGGATTAAATAAAGTTATTAATACATCTGCATCTATAATGATCTTATTATTTATAACTGGATGTACTGCAATTACTGGCCATAAACAAAGTTTAAATGACTTTGACGTAAATTTAAAAAATCAGAAATGTGACTATACAATGATTGATGAAAAAATTAAAAGTGATGATGACACTATTTTATGGGGAATTCAAGGTGGATCTTTAGCTAGAAACTGCATGAATTATAAAAAAAGTAATGAACTTTTTGATGAAGCTGAAAAAAAGTATAAAGAAGATGTTGATAAAGATGGAATTGTTTCAAATGCTGGAGAGAGTGTCAAAAGTGTTTTAGTTAATGACAATATTAATGATTATGAAGGAAATACTTATGAAAAAATCATGGTTAATACTTATAAAGCGTTAAATTTTGCAAGTATCAATGATCATGCTAGTGCAAGGGTTGAATTTAATAGAGCTTTAGATAGACAAAGAAGAGCATTAGAATATTATGAAAATGAACTAAAAGAAAAAAAGAATCAAAAAAATGATGCTAACAATAAAAAAATAGCTGAAAATAATAAAACTCAAGAAGTTATATATAAAAAATATAACACTTTATTAAATGATTTTGAAGCTTATCCTGATTTCGTTAATCCATTTACGACTTATATTTCTGGAATTTATTTTATGTTAAATAATGATTTTATAAAAGCAAGAGATTTATTAAAAGAATCATCAAGTATGGATCCTAAAAATGAACAAATTAAAAAAGATTTTGAATTAGTTAATAACTATTCTTCATTGAAAAAAACAAATGCAAATTATGCGTGGATCATTTATGAAAATGGTCAAAGCATGGTTAAAGATGAGTTAAGAGTAGATATTCCATTATTCTTAGTTACAAATAAAGTAATGTATACAGGTATTGCATTACCACAAATCAAAGAAAGAAAAAATTCATACAATTATTTATTAGTAAATAACAATAAAACTGTTGAAATTTGTAATATGGATAATGTAATTAAAACTGAATTCAAAAAAAGATTTCCTGCAATTGTAACTGAAAAAATAATTAGTACAATTGTTAAAACAGTTGCACAAAAAGAGATTCAAGATCGAACAGGAATATTAGGTGGCTTAGCATCTGCTGTTTATCAAGGTATGACAAACAAAGCAGATGTTAGAAGCTGGACAGCACTACCAAAAAACTTCCAAAGTACTAGAGTTGAAATTAATAGTAAACCAATAGAAATTAAAAATGATAGAGGTGAAATAATCAAATCAGTAATCATTCCTAAAGGTAAAAATGCAATAATATATGTTAAATCTCAAAACTTAGGTAATAATAACGTTCATGAGATACTATTTTAATGGAGTTAAAAATGAAAAACATAATTTTAAAATTGCTTGTGGTTTTTATAGCAACTTTTTTTGTAGGTTGTGTGCAGAATCAAAACAATTTAGATTTAATTAAGAAGCAAAAACATATCATTCTTGAGGATGACAATATATCAAACTGGCTAGCATTTGAAAAATTAAATTATTACACAAAAGAAGATGGCCTAATGCTAGTTGAAGCAAAATTCACAAATACAACTAAAGTTGACAATAAAATTTTATATAAGATTGATTGGTTTGATAAAAATGGATTTACAATAAAAACTATATTATCAAGATGGAATGAATTTGAAGTACAACCTAAACAATCTTTAGTAATCAAAGGTATATCTCCATCTATAAATGTTTCAAATTTTGAGATTAGGTTACAAAAACCAGCTGAAGAGTATAGACAAAATAATACTGATTCTAATGAGTACAAAAATTAAGATTTAGTAATTAAGGAAAGTATTCACAAATACTTTCCCTTATATATTTGTTTATTTGAGTATATTTAGTTATATATTCATATAATCAAATAGATTAAATATAAAAATTAAGGTAAAAAATGAAAATTAATAATTTAATTGTAGGAACGGCAATTACGGCTACATTACTTTTTACAGGTTGTACAAAACAGCCAGAACTATTAGGTGTTTCTAGTAAAACAAAAGCACCTGTTACACTTGGAATAGATAGACAAGATTTTGAAAAAGCTGCTTCTGATATGGTTGAATCATTATTAACTAGTGGTGCACTTAATAAAAGAGAAGGTGGAAGATACATAGTAATGATTAGTGATATTGTTAATGACACTACACAAAGAATCGATACAAGAATGCTTACTAAAAAAATTAGAGTATCTATGCTTAAATCAGGTAAAGCAGTAATTACTTCTGCTGTGGGTACAGAAAGAGATGATACTACTATTAATGCTACAAGAAGCACTAGAAATAGTAAAGAATTTAATCAAGCAACTTCAATTAAAGAGGGACAATTAATTAATGCTGAGCTAGGTTTATCAGGTAGAATTATGCAAAGAACTGCAAAAACTGCAGATGATAATCAATTAGTAGAGTATTATTTCCAACTAACTTTAACTAATGCAGTTAATGGTTTGGCATATTGGGAGGATGAAGTTGTAGTTGGAAAATTAGGTTCTAACGATACTGTATCTTGGTAAAAAATAATTAAGGAATTAAAATGTTTAAAAATATCTCAAAATATCTTTTAATAACATCTTTGGTATTTGCTACAACTAGCATCAATGCTAATGAAGATGTAGCAGTAAGTAAAGATGCTATTCAAACTATAAATGAAGATGCAAAAGCAACAACTCAAAAATCTCAAACAGTTAAAGAAGCTATAAATGAGTATTTAAGAGATAAAAAAATCAAAAAAGGATACAACAGAAAGAACAATAAATACATTGTTACAGCAATTGTACCTGTTGGATTTGCAGTTAATGATCCTCAATTTAATGATGCTCTTGTAGTTGCTTATGAAGAAGCTTACATGAAAGCACAAACTGATTTACTAATGGATATCTATGGTAAAACAACAACAGATAAAGCTGTATCAATGTTTAGATTAAAAGATCCAAATGCCCAAACTAAATTTATTGCAGAGTTAGATGAAGCAAAAACTAATAAAGAAAGAACTGATAATATTTTTTCAAAAGTTAT
Organism: Aliarcobacter sp.; assembly: GCA_023268955.1. Classification (GTDB taxonomy): domain Bacteria; phylum Campylobacterota; class Campylobacteria; order Campylobacterales; family Arcobacteraceae; genus JALRJW01. Next base: position 4,626 of record JALRJW010000244.1, read on the forward strand.
GAAATTAACAGAAGCTAAATTAGATAATGCTTTAAAAGAAGAAGGTGTTAATCCAGAGCAGATCAAAACTTTAGATGTTAAAAAGAAGCAAGAATTATTTAGAAAAACTTTTGTTAAAAATGTTGCTAGTGGATTTGACTTAAAAAAATTAGTAGGTTCTGTTCCTATTCAAACTTTTGTTGGTGTTGATAAAAGAGGCAAAGCTGAATTTGGTCTTGTAATGATGAAATCAGACGTTACAGAAAGAATAGCAATGGATATGGCAAATAAAAGAGCAGCAAGGGATAAAAAATCGACTGGAGTTAATCCATTAGATTTATTACCAACTACTGAAAAAGATTTTTTAAAAGAGTTTGGAGTTAGAATTTTCTTTGATGAAAATGGATTACCATCATTGATTTCTTATGCTCAATACTATGTTGGTAACTCTGAGAAAGATGATGCAGATATGTTAAGTGAAGACAAAAACATTGGTATGGAAAGTGCTAAACTTTCTGCAAAAGCTCAATTAGCAGAATTTATGAAAGTTGTAGTAAGTGCAAATAAAGAAAATTCTGAAAGAAAAACTAAAATTAAAAGATTAGAAAATCAAATCGATAAAACTACAAATGAAGAAGTAGTAGTTGAAAAAGAGATTAATGAAATTGTTAAGTCATATCAATCGACAGCAAAATCAAAATCTGAAATGGATAATGCAGGGACTGAAACTATTTATGATTGGGAATATGAAACTGAAACTGGAGATATTTTTGTTGGTGTTGTGGAAAGATGGAGTTATGAACAACTAGCATCTGCTGAAGCTATGAAATCAGGAAAAAATGTTAATTATTCTAAAGGTTCAAATAATGTTGAAAAAACAAAAAATGAACTAAAAAACATCAAAAAAAGTAAAGATGTTGTTGATACAAATGACTTTTAATAAGGAATGTTAATGTTTTTAAAAATTTTTTTAATTAGTAGTTTCCTTTTTTTATTTTCTTGTGCTGAAATTGTTACTACTACAAATGAAAAAAAAGCCACAGGTATTGGTTATGGTACTTCAAGGGATGATGCAGTAAATAATGCAATTATTGAAGCACTAGGACAAATAACTGGAGTTAAAATTAGTAAAACTGCAATTAAAGAAACATTATCTATCAAAAACCAAGATGGTAAGAAATTAGATATGACTTATAATGGTGAGATAAAAAAAGTAACTAAAGGTAAAGTAGATGCTTATCAAATCTTAAATGTTATGGAAAAAGAAAATGGCCAATTTGTTGCAGAAGTAGAAGTAGTTAATACAGAAATTACAAAAAAATACAAAACTCCAGGTTTAAATGCTAGCAACAGAAGATCAATTGTTGTAGTTCCAGCAAATTTTAAAGATGAGAATTTTAATATTATAAATGAAGTTAAATCTTCGAGAGATATTAATATTAATCTTTCTCAAGAACTTCTAAATTCTATTACACAAACTAGAAAATTTAATGTTTTAGATAGAGAAGAGAGTCGTGCTTTTTATAATGAACAAAATATCTTTAGATCAGAAGATACAAATAAAGATGAGGCAATTAAGCTTGGAAATGTATTAGGAGCAGACTATCTTTTATTAACATCTATAAAAGATATAAATATTAGAAAAAAAGCTGTAAATAATTACATTGCTAGTACAAATGATTCATATGAAGTATCTACAACTATTCAGTTTAAAGTTATTACAACTTCTACTAGACAAGTTAAATTTTCAAATACTAGGACTTATAATTTTGAGCCATCAGGAAATTCAAATAAAGAAATTTACTACAATAGTTTAAATGAAATATCAAATAAAATTGCTACAGAACTAATAGAAAATATCTATCCAATAACTGTAATAGCTATAAATGATAATGAAATCATATTAAACCAAGGTAATATGGTTGTTGGTAGTAAATATGAAGTGTATAAGTTAGGTGAAAAAATTATTGATAACTATACAAAAGAATCCCTAGGTAAAACTGAAATTAAAGTTGGTGTGATAGAAATTATTAGAGCATTACCAAAAATTTCTATGGCTAAGATTTTAGAAGGTACAACGGAAGAAAGAAATATAGTTAGAACATTTTATTCTTCTGAAAAAAATCAATTAGAATATCAGAAAATTGGTAAAGAAAGTGATACACAGATTAAAAAAGGTGGAGGAGTAGTCCTTCCATTTGATTAGAAGAGGAAATTTTTCCTCTTTTAAAAAATTACTTGATTAAACTATACACTTAATCTAAATTTGATAAAATTAATAAAACTTGTATTAATTTAAGGAAAAAATTTAATGGCATTATTAAACAACGATAAAGATATCTTACCAATAAACAGTATTGCTGAATTATTATCTGCAAAACCTAGAACTCTAAAAATGTAT
>JALRJW010000246.1 GCA_023268955.1 Aliarcobacter sp.
CAGTGTTTGTACTGAAAGATACGACCCATGGAATAAACCACAAGTTGTGGAATTAACAGAATATGACGGTGAAATCGTCGCAGTTTATGTCGAAAATTATTAATCCAATTAGTGTGGTCATCCCAACAAGAACAATTGTTGAACCACATATTAATAAAGTAAAAAAGAGTTTCTCTCATCCCAAAACAGAAATGTTGGTTTATGAGAATAACGGTGAGTATTCATTACCTCAACTCTATAACCGAGGTTTAGAAGAATCTACCAATAATATTGTGGTGTTTATGCACGATGATATAGATATTGAAACCACCAACGTCACTGGTAAACTTAATAAACTGTTTGATACATTCCCCGAATACGGGATTATTGGATTGGCAGGTACTGATGATTTAGTAAATGGGATGTGGTGGTCTAAACGTGATAAAATGTATGGTCAGGTTAAACATGAACATAATGGTAAAGTACATCGTAATAATTACTCGGGTACATTTGGTGATGGACTAAAAGATGTTACAAAAGCTTCAGCACTTATTGTTGGGGCAAGTCCCGTTGAAGAGCTGCCAATAGTTGCTGTTTATGGAGTAAGTAAAAATAGAATTTCAAATTATAAACTAAAAAGTGGAAACTATCCAAACAAAAAAGAAGTAATAGTAGGACTTTCGATTTATGACTCACTAAAGAATAAAAATGAAGTAAAAATTGCAAATGAAACTTTTAAAGTAAGCGGTGTTTTCAAAAGTCAAATTGGTTTTGAAAATGGTGGGGTTGTTTTAAACTTAGATGATGCAAGCACTATTTTTAACAAAAGTGCTTCAATGATTTTAGTTAATGCAAAAGTTGACCCAGATATTCAAACTATTGTAAATAAAATCTCTAAACTATCAAATGAAATTGAAGTAAAATCAACTCAAAATTTTGTGGATAACTACAATCAATTTAAAATCATAAAAGTAACTTCAAATGTAATTGCTTTGATTGCATTTTGCATGGGATTACTTGGAATTGTATCAATGATGAGTATTACAATTAATCAAAGAAAAAGTGAATTTGGTATTAAAAGAGCTTTGGGAATTTCAATGAATAAAATCATAAATCAGATTTTATTTGAAAGCTCTATTTTAGGTTTTGTAGCTTTTATAAGCTCATTTTTCCTAGCAAATATTGTTTTATATATTATAAAAAACATTCCATCACTTCATGGCTATGTAAACGGAGAAATCACTACAACTTTATCAATTCAAGTTCTTGTAGCTTCAATTTTAATGGCAATAATTGGTTCAATAATTCCAGCATTAAATGCTTCAAAAACAGACCCAGTTAGTTTAATCCAAGGAAATAGAATATGATAAATCCTCTTTTAGAAACAAAAAATATAAACCATTTCTACGGAAAAGAACAAGCTTTAAAAAATGTCTCTATAAAAATAGATAAAGGTGAATTTATAGCAATTACTGGGGAAAGTGGAAGTGGTAAAACTACCCTACTTTCAATTATTTCAACTCTTTTAAAAGCATCAAATGGTGAAGTGTATTTTCAAAATAAAAATTTCTTGCAAATAGAAAATTTAGATGAGTTTAGACAAAGAAATGTTGGGTTTATTTTTCAATTTCACTATCTAATCAACTATTTAGATGTTTTAGAAAATATCACTATTTCATCAATAAATAAAGATGAAAACAAAGTTGATGAACTTCTAAAAACTTTGGATATTACTAATCTAAAAAATAGGTACCCAGATGAAATTTCAGGTGGTCAAAAACAAAGAGTTGCTATTGCAAGGGCTTTAATTAACTCTCCAAAAGTGATTTTTGCAGATGAACCAACGGGAAATCTTGATTCTAAAAACTCAAAAAATGTATTTGAACTTTTTAAAAATCTTTCACAAAATGGAACTACTGTTATTGTTGCAACGCACGATAAAGAATTAGCAAAAATGGCTGATAGGATTATTGAGATAAAAGATGGAGAAGCTTATCATGGATAATATTTCTTCTAATCTAATATTTGATAAACTCATTACAAAAAACTTCAAAATCTCACTAATTTTTTTATATTTAGGTATGTTTTTTGGAATAGTTTATTCTATAAATCTTTTGGGATACTCTTTAGACTCAAATACCCTATTTGCACCAAATATGAGGTCACTTCACATTTCACTAATGCTTGATGGTTTTGTTCCCGTTATGCTTTCATATTTACCTTTTTTATTAATAAATAAAGAAGTAGGAAGTTCTAAAGAGGGAATTTATTACCTAAATTTATACACTATTTTTTGGAATATCTTTTTAGTATTTATGATAAATTCACTTTTGTTTGGAAACACAAGAGGCTTGGCTTTTTATGATTTTCCCTATGAATTAAACTTTATTTTAGCCTTTGCAGGTCTTTTTTATATTATTGCTTTATATAAATTTATCAAACTTTATAAAGTAACTCCTTTATGGATAAAAGTATGTTTAAGACTTGTTATTATTGCTCCAATTGCACTTATTATTTTAATGAATCCAATCATTGGACAAGTTGAAAAAACAGTTTCAGGACCCCATGGAGACAATACTTTAGGTATGAGCCTTGCTTTAATTCCTATTTACTATTTAATCATAAAACTACTAAGCCAAAATGAATTTAAAGCTAGATGGAATATTTTTTGGATTATTCCTTTAATTGGATATGCAAGTTCTGTTATTCATAGATCATTTATTGGAGCACTTTCTTATGAA
>JALRJW010000067.1 GCA_023268955.1 Aliarcobacter sp.
TCACAATTAGATGTAATGGATGTTGATAAAAGGATTAGAAATAGAGTTAAGGGCCAAATGGAAAAATCTCAACGAGAATACTATTTGAATGAACAAATTAAGGCAGCTCAAAAAGAACTTGGAGACATAAACGAAGAAGGAGATGAATTCTCGCAATTAGAGGAGAGTATTTCAAAAGATAAATTAGATATCGAGTTTGCTGTTGCCATTGATTTTTCTAAATCGATGTTAGCTGATGATATAAAACCAAATAGATTTGAGTTTGCAAAAGAAAAAATCAATACACTTGTCTCAAAATTAAACTCTCAAAAAATCTCACTGTTAGGTTTTTCAAATCAAGCATTTATTGTTGTGCCTTCAACAAATGATTATGAAGTTTTTGCTTTTATAAATAAAAACTTATCAATAGAAAATATTAATAAAAATGGTACTGATTATTTAAAAATACTAAAAGCTACAAATGAAATCCTTAGTCATAAAACAAGAAAGTTTTTAGTTTTATTTACAGATCCAGGTGAGCAAAGAGATTTTTCAAAAGAGATAGAGTATGCTAATCAAAACAATATGATAATTAGTATTTATAATATTGCTACTTCAAAGGGTAGTGCTATAAAACATAATGGCGAACTAGTAAAAGATGAAAATGGAAAAATAGTGGTTTCAAAATTAAATGAAAATATTAAAATGTTAAGTGATAAAACAGATGGCGTATATGCTGAGGTTTCACTAATAAAAGATGACATGAATCAAATTTTAGAAAATATTCAAAACAAAGCCATTAAAGATAATGTGTTAAAATCAAATGAAAATAAAAATGAAATTTTTTACATATCATTATTGTTTGCATTTTTATTTTTTATATTGGCTAGGTTTGATGGAATAAAAAAATATATGTTTAAAAAAGGCTTTTAGATGAAAATTGTATTATCTCTTTTGTTCTTATCTATGACACTTTTTGGAAATATTTTTGAAGATTTTAATATTTATAATGCTCAAAAAGAGTATGAAAAACAAAATTATGAAAAAGCATTTGGGCATTTGTCTAACATTAAAAAGAAAGATTCTAAGGTTTATTATAATCTTGGAAATACACTCTATAAAATGGGTAAATATGAAGAAGCAATTTTAGAATATTCAAAAGTTACTAACAAAGATATGCAACATATAGTAAATCATAATATTGCTAATTGCCATTTAAAATTAGAGAATTATGAAAAAGCAGTGGAATTTTATAATAAAGCTTTGGTATTTAAAAATGACGAAAGAACTGTATATAACCTTGAAATGACGAAGCAAAAGCAAAAGAGTTTAAATGATAGAGAAATTAGAGATTTAAATGAAAATGTGTGTGAAATTCAAAGAAAAGGTATATTTGAAGAGTTAAAAATTGATTCAATCTTTGATTTTTATGAGATTGATGAAAATATAAAATTATTTGAAGATGAGCAAACAGGAATAAGTACTAAAAATGAAAACTCAAAAATTACTAACAATGAGAGTAATGAGATATATTTAGACGATAAAGAGAAAACAAAAGAAGAGTTAGGAAAAAAAGAGTTTAAAATGAACTCATATTTTGATAAAAAATATGATAATAATTTGGATTTAAAGGATTCAAAAACTCTAATAGTACCAATGGAAAAAGGAATAATAAATGACAATAAAAAAGCTTGGTAAATATGCACTCTTTTTAGTTCTTATTGTTCCTGTTTTACTTTTTTCAAAAATAGAGTTTACTCAAAAAGTTTCAAAACAAAATGCATATATTAATGAAACAATTAAAGTTACTTTAATTTTAAAAATAGACAACTATCATAATATTACTCAAGTGTATTTTGAAGATTATGAAACAAGTGATTTTTGGTATAAAAAACATGAAGAAAAAATAATAGTAAAAAATAGTGACAATACTACATATACATATAGTTATTTGCTTAATGCAAAGTCTTCAGGAAAATTTGTTTTACCAAAACAAGTAATAGAAATTTCAAATGAAGAGATTAGAAACTATAGAAGATGGGAAAAAATATACTCTAATGAAATAGATTTAGATATTAAACCAACGGTTGAAAATTTATCAATTCAAGGTGATTATGAAATAAAAGCTTTTGTTGATAAAACAGAGATTAACGAAAGTGATTCTGTTAAATTAACCCTTGAAATTAAAGGTAGCGGAAATATCAAAGATATAAAACCTTTTAATTTAGATTTAAATAAGCAAGTAGTTTATGATAATAAACCAATTATAACTGAAGAGTTTAAACAAACAAAATATTATGGAAGTTTTACACAAGAATTTTTAGTAATAGCAAATGAGAGTTTTACTGTAAAGCCATTTGAGTTTACATATTTTGATATAAATAAAAATAGAGTTCAAAAAATAAGTACTAATCCTATATTTGTAAATGTGAATAAATCGTTAAAAAATAGTGGTGATAAATATTGGGTTAAATATCTATTTTTAACAATAGGGATTATAGTTGGTATTTTAGGGGTATTTATTTATTTAAACTATAAAAGAAGAAAAACTCAATTTGAAATGCCTTTAGTGGTTAAAATAAAAAAAGCTAAAAATGATAAAGAGCTTTACAAAGTATTAATTTCACACAGTAATGAATATGATTTTGATGAGGTAATAAGAAAATTAGAAGAAAATATTTATAAAAGTGGTAAAAATAGAGTTTATAAAAAAGATATTATAAACTATGTATTAGAAAATTAAATTATTTGTTATTTTTAAAATGATCAATTCCCATAAGTCCTTGCCTTGGTTGTTCTTTTTTATCACTTTTTTTATAGGTTTCAAAACCTGTTTTAAATTGCAATGATTTAGGTGTAACTGTCTCTTTTTTTTCATTTGCTGGAGGCATAAAAGTCATTTTTTCTTCAGTTTTTGGAGTCATTTTCCAAAAGAAAAAAATAATTGCAACTACTAAGATTAATATCAATCCAATAACGATATTTTTTAAAATATTTTCCATTAATTTCTCCAATTGTTAATTATACAATAAAACTATTTTAAGTTGATTATAAGGGTTAAAAAATATTTAAGTTTAGTTTCAGTATAATTTCCAACTTTTTTAGAAAACTCAACTAGTTTCCTAGAATGGTAGTATCGTTTTAATGTGTTTATACCATTAATTTACCGAGAAGCCTGAGCATTGCTTAATTGCTCAAACCAATATTTATAAAGGAAAGAAATGCCTACAATTAATCAGCTTGTAAGAAACGAGCGAAAAAAAGTTGTTAAGAAATCTAAATCTCCAGCTTTAGACAAATGTCCACAAAGAAGAGGAGTATGTACAAGAGTATATACAACTACTCCAAAAAAACCTAACTCGGCTTTAAGAAAAGTTGCAAAAGTTAGATTAACAACAGGATTTGAAGTTATTTCATACATCGGTGGTGAAGGTCACAATTTACAAGAACACTCTATCGTATTAGTTAGAGGGGGAAGAGTAAAAGACTTACCAGGGGTTAAATACCATATCGTTAGAGGTGCATTAGATACAGCTGGAGTTAAAGATAGAACTGTTGCTAGATCTAAATACGGTACTAAAAGACCAAAAACTAAGTAAAAAGGATTAGACAATGAGAAGAAGAAAAGCTCCGGTTAGAGAAATTATGGCTGATCCAATTTACAATAGTAAAGTGATCACAAAATTCATTAATACTATTATGTTAGATGGTAAAAAATCAGTAGCACAAAAAATTATGTATGGTGCAATTGCAAACTTAGATGCTAGAGGTGAAGAATCAGGTTATGATTTATTCGAAAGAGCAATCGAGAATGTTAAACCATTATTAGAAGTTAGATCAAGAAGAGTTGGTGGGGCTACTTACCAAGTTCCTGTTGAAGTAAGAGCAGTAAGAAGACAAACATTAGCTTTAAGATGGTTAGTTGATTACTCTAGAAAAAGAAATGAAAGAACAATGGTAGAAAGATTAGCAAACGAATTATTCGAAGCTGCTAACGAAAGAGGTTCTTCATTCAAGAAAAAAGAAGACATGCATAGAATGGCAGAGGCTAACAAAGCGTTTGCTCACTATAGATGGTAGAATTTTTGTAATCTTCAAAAATTATTTAAAAAAGGGTGGTTTTATACACCCTTTTTTTTTATCTTAAATTAGATATAATCTCGCAAAATAAGAAAACTTAAAAGGAATATAGAACATGGCAAGAAAAACTCCTCTTAATAGAGTTAGAAATATTGGTATTGCTGCGCACATTGATGCGGGTAAAACTACAACTACAGAGAGAATTTTATTCTATACTGGTGTATCTCATAAAATTGGTGAGGTTCACGAGGGTGCTGCTACTATGGACTGGATGGAGCAAGAGCAAGAAAGAGGTATTACAATTACTTCTGCTGCGACTACTTGTCACTGGCCACACCCAAAAACAAATGAGCAACTACAAATTAACATCATTGACACTCCAGGTCACGTTGACTTTACAATCGAAGTTGAGAGATCTATGAGGGTTCTTGATGGAGCTGTTGCAGTATTCTGTTCAGTTGGTGGGGTTCAACCACAATCTGAAACTGTTTGGAGACAAGCAAACAAATATAGAGTACCAAGAATGATTTTCGTTAATAAAATGGACAGAACAGGTGCTGATTTCTATATGGTAGAAAAACAAGTTTCTGAAAGATTAAAAGCTAATCCAGTTCCAGTTCAATTACCAATCGGTGCTGAAGAAGATTTCGCTGGTATTATTGACTTAGTAAAAATGAAAGCTATCATTTGGGATGCTGATGCTGCTATGGGTTCTGCATACCATGAAGAAGAAATTCCTGCTGATTTAATGGATAAAGCTGAAGAGTATAGAGAAAAAATGATTGAAGCTGCTGCTGAAGCATCTGAAGACATGATGGAAAAATACTTAGAAGAAGGTGAATTATCAGAAGATGAAATCATCGCTGGATTAAAAGCTAGATGTTTAGCTATGGAAATTACTCCAATGACTTGTGGTACTGCATTTAAAAACAAAGGTGTTCAAACTTTACTTGACGCTGTTGCTATGTATTTACCAGCACCAACAGAAGTTGCTGATATCAGAGGTGAAACTCAAGATGGTGATGAAGTTATCGTTAAATCTGGTGATGCAGGTGAAGTTGCAGCATTAGCATTTAAAATTATGACTGACCCATTCGTTGGACAATTAACATTTACAAGAATCTATAGAGGTGTTTTACAATCAGGTACTTACGTGTTAAACTCTACTAAAATGAAAAAAGAGAGAATCGGAAGATTACTTAAAATGCACGCTAATAACAGAGAAGAAGTTACAGAGTTATATGCTGGAGAAATCGGTGCAGTTGTTGGTTTAAAATCTACAATCACTGGAGATACTTTAGCTAGCGAAAAAGATCCTGTAATTTTAGAAAGAATGGATTTCCCGGATCCAGTTATTTCTGTTGCAGTTGAGCCAAAAACTAAAGCTGACCAAGAAAAAATGGGTATTGCATTAGGAAAATTAGCTGAAGAAGATCCATTCATCAAACAAAAAATTAAAATGGATGCAAATATTACAGTCATGATTGAAATTAAAAAAACAAATAAAAATATATCAATTTCCACATATCCTGTCCGTAGAGTGTAGCATATTTAACAGTTGCCAAATGAGCATCTTGTGTTTTGC
>JALRJW010000102.1 GCA_023268955.1 Aliarcobacter sp.
TTTATAATATGAACAGTTAAACCAGCATTTCCAGCTAATGCATGAAAAAACTCTTCAGCAAGTTCAACATCAAACTCCCCTACTTTTCCATGAACATTTACTTCATAAACTAAAAAAGGTCTATTTGATAAATCTAAAGCACAAGTTGTAGCTGCTTCATCCATAACAACTGTTGCGTTTCCATATCTTTCAACATTTGCAATTGGAAAAATCTCTTGCTTTAATGCTTTTCCTAAAACAATTCCACAATCTTCAACAGTATGGTGAGCATCAATATGCAAATCACCATCACAAGATAGTTCAATATCAATTCCACTATGTTTTGATAAAGCTTCTAACATATGGTCAAAAAATCCAACACCAGTATTTATTTTTGATGTTCCATTACCATTTATGTCAACTTTGCATTTAATATAAGTCTCTTTAGTTTTTCTTTCTAATTCTGTCATATAAATTTCCTATTTGTTTTCAACAATAACTGCCCCATCTAATCCATAATCATTTCTAAATGCACTAGCACTATTATATGAATCAAATCCAGTTACATATACTTTATGTAATATTTTACCATTTTTATCAGTTGATTTTACAACAATATTTCTTTTTAACAATTTCTCAAACTTCTCTTTAGTTTGCAATGCACCTGATTCTTTAGAAAAAGCTCCAACTTGAATATTGTAGTTTCCTGCAATTACAACTTCTTTAATTTCTTGAGTAATTTTTACTTCATCAAGTTTTTCAATAGTTTCAACTTTTTGTTGAACATGAACAGGTTCTTGTGTATAAGAATTATTTTTAACACTATCAACTTGAGGTGCTTGATAATTGTTCACTTCTCCATTAAACCCTAAAACAGTTACAACAACCTTTGCCGTTCCTTTTTTTACCATATCTATTTTGTGGGCAGCAGTGTTTGATAAATCAATTATTCTTCCATCAACAAAAGGTCCTCTATCATTGATTCTCACAATAATAGATTTTCCATTTTCAACATTATAAACTTTTACCATTGTATTCATAGGCAACTCTTTATGAGCTGCTGTCATGGCATACATATTATAAGTTTCTCCATTTGATGTTTTTTTTGCATGAAAATTTGGACCATACCAAGATGCAATTCCCCTTAATTGTTGCCCAATCTTTGGAACATAAGGATAATAATTTTCACCAAAAACTTCATATGGTCTTAAAGTTGCTCTATGCATAGCTTTAGAGTTTCTTATTTCACTATTATCTGTATTTTTATAAAATTTATCAACCTCATATGAATTTGAAGATGAGTATGAATAATTTCTTTTTGTTGAACAACCTGTAAAAAGTAAAGTCATTCCTAATGTAATAATAGTTAATTTCTTAAAGTTTTTCATATTTTTATACCTATTTTAATACTGATAATTCTTTAAAAAGTCTAATCGCATTTGCAGTTGTTAACTCTTCAATTTCATCTATTGACATATTTAATAACTCAGCCATTTTTGAAGCTACAAAAGTTGTATAAAAAGGCTCATTTCTTTCTCCCCTATGAGGATGTGGAGTCAAATATGGAGCATCAGTTTCTATAATTAGTTTTTCTTTTGGGATTTTTGGTAAAACTTCAACTAATTTTTTAGCATTTTTAAAGGTTAAAACACCACCTATTCCAAAATAAAATCCGTGTTCACTCAAAGGCAGTAAATGTTCACTCGCATTAAAACAGTGCAATACTCCACCAACTTGTTTAGCACCATACTCTTCTAAAATCATTCGTGAATCATTTGAAGCTTCTCTTATATGAATAATCAAAGGTTTATTAACTCTTTTAGCATACTCTATTTGAGAAATGAAAACCTCTTTTTGTAAAGCAATATTTTTTTGCTTTTCATTTTCATCTTCAGGTAATCTGAAATAATCTAATCCGCATTCACCAATAGCTATACATTTAGGGTGTTTAGAATACTGATCCATAACTTTTTCATCATATTTTTCAATATCATAAGGATGAACACCAACTGAAAAGTAAACACTTTCATATTTTTCAGCAAGCTTTACAGCCTGTGGTAAATCATCAAAATCAGCACCAGGTATTAAAAAGCCTTTTACACCATTATCAAGTGCTCTTTGAATTACAACATCATAATCTTCGTAATATTGCTTGTTGTCTAAATGACAATGTGTATCTAAAATTATGATAAAAGCCTTTTGATAACAAGATTTATGATCTTATTTAGTTGATTTAAATCACTACTTTTTATCCAGGCATCAATACCAAAATTTTTGAAAGCATCATAATCGCTTTCATCATCAATAATTGCTATTGATACAAAGGGATTATTAGTAATTTTTCCCTTATTTTCTTCAAAATCAAAAATAGTATTTATATCCAAAATAACAATATCAGCTTTTGTAGAACCAGAAGGGTCAAAGCTTTCAACACTATGTTCACTCAGTAAAGATGCATCAATATCACGAAAAGTTACAATATTCATTTTAATCCCTTATTGTTTAATCATTTATTTTATCTAAAACTTCTTTATTTTTTTAAATTAAAGAATGTATTTAGCTAGATCATCATTTTCAACAATAACATCTAGCTTCTCTTCAACTAATTTCTTATCAAC
>JALRJW010000181.1 GCA_023268955.1 Aliarcobacter sp.
CGATGCCGAGGTGCACGAACACTTTTCGCTGCCACGCGATACGGCGTTCAACTTCGCCAGCAATATCGATCATATTCTGCGCCGCCACGGGGTGTTGACGCCAGAGTTCATGTCACTGAAAGCGCACCATGAATATGACGCCATGTTCGAAGATATCCGCGCGCGGCTGCATGCCTGGAACGGCGAGCCAATTGACCCCGGCCATCTGGGCTAGCACCGAGGCGACCGAAAAACAGGCACAAAAAAACCCCAGTTCTTGCGAACTGGGGCTTCTTGAATAATGGCGCAGCGGACGGGACTCGAACCCGCGACCCCCGGCGTGACAGGCCGGTATTCTAACCAACTGAACTACCGCTGCATCACAAAAAATCTTTCAGCTTCTTTTTTAAAGAAGTTAAAATCATTTGCTTCTTTTGAAAATCCACAAATTAAACTTTTAATGCAACTAAGAAAGCCATTATATAATACTCCAAGGGTAATAAATGGTTTTGATGAAGATGATAGATATTTAATGATGCCAAGGGGTACATTAAATACTGTTTTAGACTTTTTTAATCAAAATCAAGTGCAGTTTAATATTGAAGATAAAAGATTTTTAAGTAAAGTTGAAACTAAAAAAGTAGCATTTAAACTAAGACCTGAACAAGATATTGCAATAAAAGAGATATGTAAAAGTGATTTTTCCATTTGTGTTGCACCTCCTGGATTTGGTAAAACATTAATCGGTGCAAAAATGTTTGAAGTTAGAGCTTGCAGTACCTTAATAGTTGTAAATAAAAATATGCTTTTAACACAGTGGATTCAAAGATTTGTTGATTATTTTGGATATTCAAAAAAAGATATTGGAATGCTTGGAAAAAGTAAAAACAGTTTAAATGGTCAAATTGATGTAGCAACAATGCAAAGTTTAAAAAATCAACCAGAAATAATCAAAAACTACTCTTTTGTAATTGTTGATGAGTGTCACCATATTCCAGCTGTGACCTTTGAGCAAATTATTAAAAATTTTGCTGGAAAATATATCTTAGGTCTTAGTGCAACTCCAAATAGAAAAGATGCTTTAGAGCCTATTTTATTTTATCAATTAGGTGAAATATCTTATGAATACAAGAAAAAAAGAACTCATAACAATAAACTTCAAGTAATTAGAACTGATTTTAAAAGTGACAGTTCAAATTATTCTACACTTATAAATGAACTTTGTGTTGATGAAAAAAGAAATAATTTAATTTTAAACAGTATAATTCAAAATATTAATAGGAAAATTTTAGTTTTAACAGATAGAATAGAGCATATTAATGTTTTAGAAAGTATGTTAAATGATGAGAATATAGATTTTGTTGCAATTCATGGAAGTATGAATAAAAAAGAGCAAGTTGAAAAAATGCGTTTAGTAAACGAAAAATCACTTGTTTTAGCAACAACATCATATTTTGGGGAAGGGATTGATTTTCCCCATTTAAATACTATTATTTTTGCTACACCAATTTCATATTATGGAAGATTGGTTCAATACCTAGGAAGAGTAGGTAGGGGAAATCAAGAGTGTTTAGCAATAGATTTTCTAGATTCACAAAATGCAATGCTTAATTCAAGTTATAAAAAAAGACTTGAGGGTTATAAGCAAATGCACTATAAATAAAAGGAGATTACTTTATGCTTGGGATTATTGTTTCAGCTATTACTATTGCATTGGTTGTGAATTTGGTTTTAAAAAAATTCCACTTACCAACGATAATAGGATATATTTTTACGGGAACTATTATTGCATATATTTTTAATCTTCATACAGCTGTTAATAATCATGATTTAAAAGAAATAGCTGAGTTTGGGGTAGTTTTCTTGATGTTTACAATTGGATTAGAGTTTTCAATTGAACATTTAAAACGAATGAAAAAAGAGGTTTTTGTAACAGGTAGTTTACAAATAATCGTAACTACAATGTTTGTTTTTTTAATATCATATTTTGTTTTAGAATTAAGTGTTCAAACATCTATGATTATAGGTGCAGCTTTATCTTTATCTTCAACGGCAATTGTATTAAAAACATTTAATGAAACAAAAGAGATAAATAGACCCCATGGAAAAAGGGTTCTTGGAATTTTAATTATGCAAGATATTGCCGTAATTCCTATTTTACTTATGATTTCATTTTTTACAATGGGTGATGATAACTCAGTTGGATATATGATAGGAAAAACTGTTTTAGCAGCAGCAGTTTTACTTGGAATTTTATACTTTAGTGGAAAGTATTTATTAGAGCCTTTTTTAACTCATGTTTCAAATACAAAGAATGATGAATTATTTGTTGCTTCAGTTTTACTTTTAGCTATTGGTTCATCTTATTTGGCACATTATTTTGGTTTTTCTTATTCATTAGGAGCATTTATAGCAGGTATGCTTATTGCTGAAACTAAATTCAAACATCAAGTTGAAGCTGACCTTATACCTTTTAGAAATATTCTTTTAGGTGTGTTCTTTATAACGGTTGGTATGCAAATTAATTTTGCTGTAATAGCTAAGTATTTCTTAGTGATTTTAGTATTACTTCCACTTTTAATGGGATTAAAATACTTAATTATTTATTGGTTAGTTAGATTTGAAGACAATAAAAGGGTGGCTTTTAAAACAGCTTTATCTTTAATTCAAATAGGGGAGTTTTCACTAGCTATTTTAGAATTAGCAAGAAGTCAAGATTTAGTACATCCTCAATATTCACAAGTATTAATTGATGTGTATCGTTTGCTAATGCAGGTGATTGGCGCCGGTAGCGTAATCACCCGAGACAGCACGGGCGCTGTGTTGTGGGGTGATCTGGAAGAGGAATACCGCAAGTGCCAAATTAATACCTTTGGCGGCGGTGTGGTCGAAGTTATGCGAGACCTCGTGGCCATCTTCGGTTTAGGCATG
>JALRJW010000186.1 GCA_023268955.1 Aliarcobacter sp.
GTCCAGCTGCTCCAAATGGAGAGATTAAAGCTAAAGAAAAAACAATATTAAAAGCCAAACTTTGCATAGAAATTTTTGCTGCTTTTACCTGTTCTTGTTTTGCATAAAGCCATAAAGAGAATATTTTAGCAATTCCAAAAGGCAATAATCCTATTAAATACATAGTTAAAATTAAAGCTGTGTTTTGAGTGTCATTTGAAGTAAATTCACCCCTTTCAAACAAAAGCCAAACAATTTGTTTATCAAAAACTATTCCTATAAGTGTAGCTATGCTTAAAAGCCCAAAAAGAATAATTGAAGATTTTTTCATTAAAGCTAAAGCTTTGTTTTCATCTTGATTTTTTATTGCCTTTGCAATCATTGGAAATAGGGCAATAGAAGTTGCAATTGCAAATAAAGCTAGTGGAAGCTGAAAAATTCTATTTCCATAATAAAGATATGAAATTGAACCACTAATTAAAAATGAAGCTAACCAAGTATCAATAAAAGCAGAAATATGTGATGTTGAACTTCCTAGTGTTGCTGCTACAAAGTTTTTGTAAAATTTATTTTCTTCTTTTTTCTTATGCTTTTTAAAATGAAAAACTTTACATAAACCTCTATTTTTTAAAGCTATTAAGTGAGTGATTATTTGTAATAATCCTCCAACTAAAACTCCATAAGATAGATAAAAAGTAATATCATATTTATCCATATTTTGAGAAATAAGCAAAGCAGCAATTAATGCTAAATTTAATAAAGCAGTTGAAAAAGCTGTTGTTGCAAAGTGATGTTTATATTGAAGTAGGGCTGCTGCAAATGTAACTATAAATATCATAGGTAAATAGTAAAAGTTAATTGCAAAAAGTGGTGCTGCTAAATCAATTGTAGTATCATCAAAACCTATGGCTATAGCTTTTGTAACAAGATGGGAAAACAAAGTTACAAACAAAGATAAAACCATTAAAAATGCAAATATTTGTAAAAATACAATTGATGAAAATCTAATTTTGTGATTAGAGTTTGCATAAGCTGGTATAAATGCTTGTGTAAAAGCACCTTCAGCAAATATTCTTCTAAATAAATTTGGAAATTTGAAAGCTACAAAAAATATATCTGAATATATATTTGCTCCTAAAATAGAAGCAGTAAGTAAATCCCTTACAAAGCCTAAAATTCTAGAAACTAAAATTCCAGAACTATTTGTAAATATTGATTTAATTAGCATCTTCTATAACTTCGTAATCAGATTTTTTGTATATATTCAATTGTTCTTGCCCTCTAAATGTTCCTAAATGAGAGTTTAGTATAGTAATTTTTTGATTATTTTTAGGTAATAATGTTTTATCTTTTGCATATAGTTTGATTTTTTGTGATGAAGTACTTAAATATCCATTATTAAATGTACCTGTTAAATTACCAATAATTTCATTTTGATATTTTGTGTTTTTTAAATTTATTTTAGTTCCATTTAAAAAGTAGTCTTTAGTAGAGATTTGCTCTTTTTCATCTAAAATCACTATATTTTTAATCTCTTTTAATCCATTAAAGTCAGTTAATTCAGAAATTTTTAAATCATAAACAAATCCATTTTTTAATTCATCAGCACAACCATAAAGATAAATGCTTCGATTGTTTCTTTGCTTTATGATAGCATTGTTATTATATTTATATATTACAGCGGCATTTTCTAAAATCAAATAACCATCAATTTTATTGATTTTATATAGTTTATCGATATTAGAAAAACTACTTTTTTCAAGTTTAGTTTCTTTAAATTCATTTGTTGAAAACTCTGCAATTATAGGTAAATGGTCTGAATAACCACTACCTAAATGTTTATTTTTAGAATCCATTTGCCATCTATTTATTTTATTGTTTGAATACAGTTCATCATTTATAAAAACTTTGAAACTATCATCAACATATGAAATTTTTTTGTTATCAAAAAGAGCATTTGGAATAATTATATTATCAGGAGTATTATTTTCATTTCTAAATTTTGTTGAAAATCTTTGAGAAAGGGGAATTTCTAACCAAAGATTAAAATGATAATCTTCATTTATTTCATTTTGATGAATCATTTTAAAGTTTTCACTTGTTTTTAAAACATCATTAATTCCTGTTAGTCCTTGAGAGTCATTAAGTTTTTCATTATATCTTATAGTTTTAAATTCATCATAATTTGAATTAAAATCACCAAGCAAAATATAATCATAATCTTTTTGAAACTTTTTTAAATAGTTATTTAAAGCAAGTGCATATTGAATTCTATAGCTTTCACTAGCTCTTTTTGATGGCCAGTGGTTATTGAAAATTGAGAATTTGATATTGTTGATTTGAAAAACTGTTTCTAATATTGGTCTATATTTTTTATTTTTAATTTTTACATCAATTTGTTTATTTTCAAGAATTATTTCTTTTGATAAAAAACCTAAACCAACACTTGAGTTTTGATATTTAGTGAATGAATAATATTTGTATTTAGGAAGTTTTTGACTTAATAATTTCATTAAATCATCATTTTCAACTTCTTGTAGGGCTATGATATCAGCATCTATTTCATTAATAACTTTTGTAATATTTGTGATTTTTGCATTGAAAGCTTTTTTATCCCATTTATATTTGTTGTTAGGAATATACTCTTTGTACTCAGTTCCCTGAAGTTTTAAGTCAAAAAGGTTTTCAACATTATAAGATGCAACACTGAATGTTTTAGCAAAAACATTTATTGCTAAAAGTAGAAGTATAAGTATTTTAAACAAAAAAAACTCCGATAAAATTTACGCAATTTTATCGAAGTTTATATATTTAAAGACTTATAAAAAATATTTTAGAATTTATCCAACAGTTACGTCTTTATTTCTTTTCTTGAAGTACTCTTTTTCTACTCTACATAATGGACATGCACCTGGAGGTTTTTTACCTCTGTGAACGTGCCCACAAACTTCACATACCCACTCTTCTTCTTCGTCTGATTCTAAGAATCCTTCGTCAATTAATGCTTGTTTTAATTCTAGGTACTCTTTTTCGTGTTCAACTTCAACTTTTCCAATTGCTTTAAACATTCTTGCAATCTCTTTTAATCCCTCTTCTTTAGCAATTTCTTCAAAGTTAGGGTACATCTCTTCATGCTCGTATTTTTCACCATCAGCAGCATATTGGATGTTTTTTCTTGTTGAATCAAGTTCTACATCATGAACTAATTTATTGTATGCTTTAAACTCTGCCATTGCATGGTATTTTTCATTATCTGCAGCTTCTTGGAAAAATCTTGCAATTCTGTGTAATCCTTCGTTAAAAGCAACCTCTGCAAAAAATTCATATTTATTTCTAGCTTGTGATTCACCAGCGAATGCTTTCATTAAGTTTACAGCTGTTAAATTTTCTGTAATCATTTCCATTTCATGTCCACAACATGTAAGTGTTCCCCCACCAACATTTTGAACTTCTACTTCATTTCCACATTTATTACATTTGTAAGTTTCATATTGTCTCATATTATTTCCTTTTATTATTGATTATGATTATCATTTGATTTTAATTTTTATCAATGGATAATTTTTTTCCACTGGGAGAAGTATATAGGAGTTGTTCTTAATTTTAACTTAATTTTATATTATCATTTGATAAATTTTTTCCATAAATAAAATATTTTAAGAAAAAAATGATATACTTCGTTAAATTAGAGTAAATAAAATATTCTAGTTAAAATATTAAGGAGTAATCTTATGAATAATTATACAACATTATTAAAAGAATACGATTTAAAAGTTACTCCACAAAGAATTGCAATAGTTGAAGAATTATATAAAAATGGTCATATGAATATTGATGATCTATATAAAAAGCTTTTAGATAAGTTTCCAAGTATTTCTTTAGCTAC
>JALRJW010000215.1 GCA_023268955.1 Aliarcobacter sp.
ATACCACTAAAATAATTCCTTTTTTGTAACCCTTTAGAAACTCTTTTTTTCTAAAAATAACTAAGAAAAATAGAACTCCTACAGCAAAAGCAATCAAAAGTTTTTTTATTCCATCATAAAAAATAAATTTAGCTATTGGCTCACTTCTATCTTCAAACCATTGATGGGTTTGAAAATTGTAAAAATACTCTTCAACAGCAATATCAACATTTGTAAATTCAAAAAAAACAATCACTGCAATTAATAAAAGTGCAGTGATTAGAATTTCTAATTTACTATTTCTTAGCATCGTTTAAAATATCCATTTTAGAGTCATAAACACTTGACTCTACTTCAAAAAGACCTAAAAGCGTATGAAATAAATTATCTTGAGAGAATTTTTTATTTGAAAGTTTTTTTAATTTTTCTAAATTATAATCTTCTTTCATTTCACCATCCCCCAACCAAAGGATAGTTGGTATTTTTACTTGTTCATTAGGTGCAATTAGTTTTGGCATACCGTGAAGATAAAGTCCATTTTCTCCAAGACTTTCACCATGGTCACTCATATATAACATTGCTGTTTCATAGTTATTTGAATATGGTTTTAGGAATTTGATAACTTCTGATAAAAAATAATCTGTATATAATATAGCATTATCATAAGTGTTCCCAACTTCTTCTTGGGTGCAATCTTCTAGTTGATTAGTGTTACAAACTGGTGTAAATTTTTCAAAAGCCTTTGGATATCTTTTGTAATATGCAGGTCCATGATTACCCATTTGATGTAAAACTATAAGAATATCTTTATTTTTATTGTTTTCTATATACTTATCAAGGCCAACTATCATTCCAACATCACGGCATTCACCCTCTATACAAATACTATTTGTTTTAGGTGTCTTAAAATCTTCATATGTAACTCTGTCAGCTACTCCTTTTGAGCTAGAATTATTATCTCGCCATAAAATATTTACATCCTTACTATTAGATAATACATCAAGAACATTTTGAGTTGATATACCATTTTTATAACTATAAGATTCTTCATCAAAAATTGAAAACATACATGGTACTGATACCGCAGTTGAAGTTCCACATGAAGTTACATTTGAAAAATTAAATATATTTTCTTTTTTTAGTAATGGATTTGTTTCTTTTTCATAACCATTAAGTGAAAATCTATCTGCTCTTGCTGTTTCACCAACTACCATGATAATAAGTTCTTTTTTTTCTGTTACAGATTCATTTATTTTTGCGTCAGTTCCAATTTTTTTGATTTCAACAGGATTTGAATCAACCGTAGTATTAATATATTTCCCAGTGCTATAAATCCAATAAATTGGGTTTACATTGTATCTTAAAGGTTTATGTTCTCTAAAAAAAGATGAATAATATTTATTAAAACTCAAAATTGTTCCACCAATAACAATCAATAATAAAACAAGAGTTATTACTTTTGCAAGTGCTTCTTTACCAAAAGTTTTGTATTCAACTTTAGCTTTATAAATTAAAAATGAAGGAATAACACCAAGTAAAAGAACATAAACAACTAATTTCATAGTAAATAAATCT
>JALRJW010000225.1 GCA_023268955.1 Aliarcobacter sp.
ATAATCCATAATGTATGTGTGTTATTTCAAAGTTTAAATTGAAGACGTGGTTTTGAAATCGATATAAGCTTAAATTATGCATGAATGCCAAAAAATATATATATAAATATTTGCATTAAATATGCATATAAACGGATAGAATATAAGTATTCCATATATTATTTGCAAAATCCTCCAGCTTCTAAAAATGATGTAGAGCAGGGGCCACTTTTATTTAGAAACCACTGAATTCCAATTCTAACCATATTTAATTTGTTGACATATGAATACAAAGTATCTGGAGTTTTACTTTATGGTATTAATTCTTCAGGTAAATCTTCACTTATGAAATCAATTGGAATAGCTGTGATTCTAGCTCAAGCAGGTTTTTATGTACCAGCAAAATCTATGAGATTTTCTATTTTTGATGCTGTTTACACTAGAATTAGTGGAGCTGATAATCTTGCAAAAGGTTTATCATCTTTTGCTGTTGTGATGCTTGAATTAAAAAATATATTTAATAGAGCAACACAAAAATCACTAGTATTAGGTGATGAAATTTCACATAGTACTGAAACAATGAGTGGATTAAGTATCGTTGCAAGTGCTATTTTAAAGTTAGCAAAACTTCAATCGATATTTGTTTTTGCAACGCATTTACATCAACTTCCTGAAATAAAAGAGATTCAAGAGCTTAAAAATATTATTTCATTACATTTATCTGTTATGTATAAAGATGATGAAGATAAATTAATATTTGATAGAAAATTAGCCTATGGAAGTGGTTCATCTATGTATGGACTTGAATATGCAAGGTCACTTCATATGGATAAAGAGTTCTTGCAAGTTGCTAATGATATTAGAAAAAGAATCACAGATGATTATGATAAAATTGAAAGATTATCTCAAAGAAAAATTTCAAAATATAATAAAAATGTTTTTGCTGCTACTTGTATAATATGCGGAAGAGCGTGTGATGATGTACATCATATTAAAGAGCAGGCAAGAGCAAATAAAGATGGCTTTATAGAGCATATAAATGCAAATCACAAATATAATCTAATTCCACTTTGTAAAGAACACCATAAAATGGTTCATGATGGAAGCATAAATGTAAATGGTTTTGTTGCCACTTCAAATGGTTTAGAGCTTCATTATACTATGGTTGATAAGTAAATTTTAATTTGGATTTTTATCTTTTTTAGTTTTTAAAATATTTCTTATCATCAACAAAATAAAAAATAACGCTATTGAAATATTTATATAAAAGCCTTGCATATTTCCATCTTCAAAAAAGATATATGCAAGGTAAGAGAAAATTATAGAAATGATTAAGCACATTTGTTTAGTTATTAACGATTTTAAATGCTTCTTCTAAATCTAAAGTACCTTCATAAAATGCTTTTCCTACTATCATACCAGAGATATTCCCATTTGCTTTACAGTTAATTACATCTTGAATATCTTTTACTCCACCTGAAGCAATAGTATCTACTTTAGATGCAAGGGCAATATCTTCAGTAAATTCAACATTTACACCACAAAGCATTCCATCTTTTGAAATATCAGTACAAATAATAGCATCAACACCTGCATTTGCAAACTCTTTAGCTAAGTCAGTTGCTTTCATATTAGAAACTTCTGCCCAACCCTCAACAGCAACCATTCCATTCATAGCATCTATTCCTACAGCAATTGGATATTTTGCTGCCATATCTTTTACAAATTGAGGATCTTTAACTGCAATTGAACCTAAAATAAGTCTATCAATTCCAAGTTCAACGTACATTTTGATGGTTTCTTCATCTCTAATCCCACCACCAACTTCAATTTTTAAGTTACAATTTTCTTTGATTTTTTTAATTTGTTCTAAGTTAGCA
>JALRJW010000254.1 GCA_023268955.1 Aliarcobacter sp.
TGGTCTTAAATTTAAAAGGGTGCAGTTTACACCTGATTTATTACCATCTGATATTACAGGTAATGAAATTTTAGATTTAAAAGAGAATGAATTTACTATTAAGCATGGTCCAATATTTACAAACTTTTTATTAGCAGATGAAATTAACAGAGCTGGTGCTAAAGTACAATCTGCATTATTAGAAGCCATGGCTGAAAAACAAGTTACTATTGGTGAAGATACATTTGAGTTAGAAAAGCCATTTATGGTTTTAGCAACTTCAAATCCTATTGATCAAGATGGAACTTATGAGTTACCAGAAGCTTCTTTAGATAGATTTATGTTAAAGGTAAAAGTAACATACAATAGTTATGACGAAGAGTTTGAAATAGCACGTAGAGCAACAAAATCTGGTTTTGGAGAAATTAATCAAATTATTGACTCAAATAAACTAGATGAACTAAAAAAAGAGTGTCAAAATGTTTTTTTAGATGATGAGATCTCAAAATATATATTAAATATAGTTTTTGCAACACGTGAACCTTCAAAATATGAATTAAATGATTTAACACAATATATTTCTTATGGAGTTAGTCCAAGGGCAACTATAGATTTACATAAAGCTTGCAAGGCAAAAGCCTTTTTAAATGGAAAAGATTTTGTTACTCCTTATGATGTTGTACAAGTAGCCCATGAAGTTTTAGATCATAGACTAATACTTAGTTATAAAGCAAATGTAGATGATGTTAATTCTAGACAAATTGTAGACAAGATTATTCAGGCAATACCTGCACCCTAAAGCTAATAGATATGAATAATATTCTACAAAATATAATTCTAAAAACAAAAAGAAATTTTTACACTAATCACCATGGAGAACATATTAGTTATTTCAATGGAAGTGGCTTAGAATTTAACGAAGTTAGACAATATAATATTGATGACGATATAAGACATATAAATTGGAAAATTACAGCTCGAACTAGAACCCCTAGTGTTAATGTTTTTTTTGAAAATAGACAAATAGATATTGCTATTATTTATATAAACAATGGGGGATTATTTTTTGGGGAAAAACAAAAGAAAAAAGATATTGCCCTTGAAATATTAACTTCACTTAGTTACATATCTACAAACAATAAAGATAGTTTAAGTACCCTGTTTTTTGACGAAAAAAGTAAAGCTTTTTTTAAATCCACAAAAAATAAAAATCAAACTTTTATAAACTATGATGTTGCACTAAATCTTGAGTCTTTAAATTGTGATGTTGATTTTGAAAAGCTAGAGAGTTTTATACATGAAAATATAAAGGCAAAATCAATTTTGTTTTTCATTGGTGATTTTTTAAAGATGCCAAATTTTAAATTTCTAGCAAAAAAATATGAGATTTATTGTTCCGTAATTAGAGATAGAGATGAAGAAGAGATAGATTTTAATGGTGAATGTGTAATTATTGATACAAATTCAACTCTGCAAAAAAGCATGAACATAAATAATGATATTGTAAAAGAGTACAACTCTTATATGAAAGAGATAGAGAAAGATTGGAAGTGTGGGTTGAGTGATAGACACATTCAACAGATTATCCGCCGTAAGATGGTTCAACAAAGTGTTCCATCAAAAAAGGTGTATTCT
The DNA here is from genome assembly GCA_023268955.1 of Aliarcobacter sp. Taxonomy (GTDB): domain Bacteria; phylum Campylobacterota; class Campylobacteria; order Campylobacterales; family Arcobacteraceae; genus JALRJW01. The sequence continues at coordinate 1,615 of JALRJW010000254.1, forward strand.
CGAAAAAAGTTCAAGAAAGACTTGGATTTCTCATTTTAATTTTGTATATTAGTACTCTAATTGAGAAACAACTTAAATAAACCCCATATGAGTAAATACGGAAAATCCTCTTACTGGCTCCAAGATTGGGAAGATGATGATATCGTGGTTTCAACCATGAGTGAGGTAGAAAGAAAATCACATGACCTCTACAAGTTATCAGCTTCTAAACGAGCCATCTCAAACTTCGTTAACATTGTAACCAACCAACAGATTCCTGTTAAATTCAACACTCGTGGTGATTCTTACACCGATGGTAAGAGTGTGGTGATTGGTTCTGATGTAGTTGAACCAAAAGATTTTGATGTGGCTGTTGGACTAGCACTTCACGAAGGTTCACACATTAAACTTTCAGATTTTAATGTTCTACATAATATCTACAACTTAGTT
>JALRJW010000295.1 GCA_023268955.1 Aliarcobacter sp.
ACTGGATTAGTAGCATATAAAATTGAATGTTTAATTAAAGATCTAGAAGAAGTAACTAATAAATATTTAGGTGAGCTATCTAGTGGTAGATTTCAGCTAATGTTTAAAATTGCTTCAGATAAATTAAATGTAGTTATTACAGACAATGGTAGATAGGCTTAACGCAAAAGGAAGCCCAATCTCACATATTTTTGAGAAAAAGCTAAATAACATGAAGGATCAGCTGGCTGCGATGGGGAACATTGAGTGTCCAGTAGAGTCTAGTTTGCAAAGATGTTGGTGATGGTGCTATGGCTGAACCAATTGAAATTTTTCATGCAACTTGCAAAGAACTTCTAAAAAATGAATATTGGACAAACAGAAAAGTTGTATTAAGTGGTGGTGGAACAATAGAAAAAATTGATGATGTTAGATATATCTCAAATTTTTCATCTGGAAAAATGGCAGCTTCAATTGCCCTTGCTTTATATTACAAAGGTGCTGATGTTTGTTTGGTTAGCACTAGAGGTCATGAAAATTTACCTAGTGGAATTCATACAATTAGTGTTCAAAGTTCAAATGAAATGTATGAATATTTAGTGGATTCTTTAAGAGTTGCAAAAAAAGGTGTTTTAACAAAACCAACTCTTATGGATGATTCAACTCCAACTTTAATACAAAAGAAACCGTATTTATTTATGGTTGCTGCTGTTAGTGATTATGTGCCCCAATTTGCTCAAGATGGAAAACTAAAAAAAGAGATGCTCGGTACTTCTTGGGAAATGAAACTAAAACAAAATATGGATATCTTAAACTCTTTAGATAAAGAAGATGTGATTTCAATAGGTTTCAAAGCTGAAATGGATGCAATTACAGCTCAAGATAGTGCTTTAAAAATGATAGATAAAAAGAATCTTGATGGTGTTTGTTTAAATATTTTAAATGATAGTTCAAGTTTTGGAAGCAGCGATAATAGTATAGAGTTGATTTTTGATTCTATTAATTCATATAAATTTAGTGGAAATAAATTAGATATTTCTATGGAAATTTTAGAGAAATTGCAAGATGAATTCAAGCAATTTAACTAAAAATCCTTTACCAAATCATATTGCAATGATTATGGATGGCAATGGAAGATGGGCAAAAGAAAGAGGATTAGCAAGAACGGCTGGTCACAAAGAAGGTGCTGAAACAGTTAGAAAAATAACTATTCATTGCACTAAAATAGGAATTAAATATCTAACACTATATGCTTTTTCAACGGAAAATTGGTCAAGACCAAAACTTGAAGTTGAGTATCTTATGAAACTACTTGATGGTTATTTAAAACAAGAATTAGACTTCTTTTTAAAAAATAATGTAAGACTAAAAGTGATTGGTGATACTTCAAAATTTTCTAAAAAACTTCAAGAAACTATTAAAAATACTATAGAAAAAACTTCAGGGTGTTCAGGTTTAACTCAAGTTTTAGCTTTAAATTATGGTTCAAAAGATGAAATTATTAGAGCAATAAAAAAATTAAATGAACAAAATCTTGAAGTTACTGAAGAAAATTTAGAATCTTGTTTAGATACGAAAGATATCCCTGCTGTGGATATTTTAATAAGAACAAGTGGTGAAGTTAGACTTTCAAACTTTTTACTATGGCAAGTTGCATATGCTGAAATGTTTTTTACTCAAACTTATTGGCCTGACTTCAATGAAATGGAATTAGATGATATTATAAGTGATTATGTAAATAGAGAAAGAAGATTTGGTGGAGTTTAATCTTTTAGAATTAATACCTGTTTTTTTGCTATTTGCTACAATGATTTGGTTATGCATTTATGATTTTAAATATAAAGCAGTGCCTGATTATTTACTATTACTTGTGTTTATCTTATCTTTTTTTGTTAGTCCATTTCCTTTCTTAGATAGTTTAAAATACGGAATGCTTTTTGCAGGTGGATTCGTTTTACTGAATTTTGTATTGACATTTTATATTCAAAATATAAAAAGTAGAATCTACAAAGATGAAAGTTTTAAAACTCAAGAAGCTTTAGGTGAGGGTGATATTCCTTTTATTGCTTCAATGGGAATTATTTTAGGAACGTTTGAAGGGGTAGTTTCACTTTTTTTAGCGGCACTTTTTGCTATAATTCCTTCAATATATGCAAGTTTTGTAAAAAAAGATTTGCAAATACCTTTTATACCATACCTATTTTTAGGATTTTTATGCGGGTATTTTTTTGATTTAGAACAACTACTAAAGGTTTATAATTGAAGTTAAATAAGTATTTATATTCTCAACTAACACATATGTTTTACCCAATATTTTTTGCGCTTTTTTTTATTACTTCAATCATATTTTTAGTTAAAATCGCTTCCTTAACTTCAGTTATTACATTAAGTTTTAGTGAACTTTTTTTACTATATTCATATAATTTACCAAGTATAATTTTTTATACTTTGCCTTTTACTTTTTTCCTTTCATTGATAATAACTTTAGCGAAACTATCAAATGAATATGAGTTAGCTGTTATCACATCTTTTGGTTTAAATCCGATAAAAATACTTAAAATATTTATGCCATTGACTATTATTTTGACTTTATTGCTACTTGTTTTATCTGTGGGATTAATGCCAAAAACAAAATATTTAAGTAAAGAGTTTATTGAACTAAAAAAGAAAGAAGCAAGTTTTAATATTAAAGCTAGTGAGTTTGGACAAAAATTTGGAGATTGGTTAATTTATATTGAAAATCAAAATGACAACCAATATGAAAATCTAAAACTATTTAAAAATGATGAAAAAATGAACCAATTTATTGTTAGTAATAAAGCAGTTTTAATAAACAAAGATGGAAATCTTAGTTTTAAACTTATGGATGGAAAAGTTTTTATTACAAAAGAAAATGAAGTTACTCAAATAAATTTTGAATCTATGTATATTAATGATAATTTAGCTTCTAAAGATAAAGGTATGTTTACTACAACGTATGATTTCTGGGAGAATCAATTATCAAATAATAGAGATATTGACGATTTTAATCTTTATGTATTAATGTCAATTTTTCCTTTGATTTCTTCATTCTTAATTATTAGTTTTGGATATTTTAATCCAAGATATGAAAAAAATAGAGCTGTTATGAAATCAATTGTTGCTATTGTAATTTATTATGCAGTTGTAATGATTATCAAAGATAAAATGGCACTTCATGCTCTTTATTTTATTCCAATTATGTGGATAATTGGCTCATATTATTATTACAGTAATACAATCAAAAAAGAGTATTAAATTGCAAAGTAATGAGCAAAATTTAAAGTTCAAAGTGGCTTATGATGGATCAATTTATTTTGGTTCTCAAAAGCAGCCTGATAAACACACAGTTGAAGATGAACTATTAAAAGCTTTTAAAAGATTAAATATAAAGACTAAAATTGTTTTTAGTGGTCGAACAGACAGAGGAGTTCATGCATCAGGGCAGATATTTAATGCATTTATTCCTAAACATTGGGATGATTTAAAAAAACTAAAAAAAGTTTTAAATCATCAATTAGACCCAAGTGTTAAAATTCTTCATATTTCACATGTTGATGAGAATTTTCATTCAAGATTTAGTGCAAAAAGAAGAACTTACAGGTATTTACTTACAACTAAAGAAACAAATCCTTTTAATCAAAAATATATAACCTATGAAGAGAATATTGATGTTGAAACTATCAAAAAAGCTATTAAAGAGTTTGTTGGTGTTCATGATTTTAAATATTTTCATAAAACAGGAAGTGATAAAGAGTTAACAAAAAGAGAAATTTATGAAGTGGATTTTTATAAATACAAAGATATTTATGTTATTAAATTTGTTGCTAATTCATATTTAAGATCTCAAATTAGATTAATGGTTGGTGCACTTTTGGCAATTTCAAATAAAAAACTTACTATTGAAGAGTTAAAAGAACAATTAGCCTTAAAAAAGCATAATTTTAAGACTCCAGCTAGTGCAAATGGATTATATTTAGCTAAAATAACCTATTAAAGGTTAAAAATGTTAGTAAAGAAAAAACGATTTTACACTCTTGAAGATATAAAAAAACAGATAGTTTTCACTCCACCACTATTTATTTTACTTGTTACTGTTGTTGCTATATCTTCTTTATATTTAATTTTTAACTTACAACAAAAAAATGAAATTCAAAAATTAAATCAAGAACAAATTCTTACAAATTCAAAAATTCTTCAAGACTACATTTCAACTTTAAATCAAACAACAAATACAAGTCTTGATTCAATAGAAATCAATCTTAGTAACAATACTTATGAAATAAAAGGCTTATTTAACAAAATCCAAGGTTTAGATACTAACTTTTTGAATTTTGAAAAAACAAGGTCATATTTAAAAGAGTTAGAGCAAGTTCAAGATGTCACATTTCTAGTTTTTAATTATAAAAATTATGAGATATTTTATGGTGAAGATATAATTGAGCAATTAAGACTATTAACAAATTCTCAAATTAAAACAGAAAAATTTACTTCCCATATGTTAAAAAACATAGAATATATTGGAGATAAGAACTTAATTTATTGGATTGATAATAAAAAAAGAAACATTCAATTAAGCTATTTTTTAAAAGTGAATGATTTTTATATTGGTGCGTTTTCAAAAATCGATGATATGAAAATAATTACCAAACAAACTATCTTAAAACTTATAAATGAGGATTTTGTGAAACTAAAAGATGCTCATATTTTCTTTTATGATAAGGCTAGCGAATATTGTTTTAATTACTATGATAGAAAAAAATACACAACAATAAATTTTGAAAATATTCAAAAAAACATAGATAAAAATTTATTAGTGGAACTTCCAAAATATAATTATGTAGTTGGTATAAAAAATGAGAGTTTAAATAAACAGATTGAAAAAATAAAGATAGATTATGAAGGAAAGTTTTTAATAAGTCTTTTTATATCTATGTTTATAGCTATCGTTTTAATTATTTCTTCAAATTTATTTGGAAAATTTCTTAGTACAATTTTTCAAAGATATAATCAAAGAATTGAGAGAAAAAATTATCTGTTTAAAAAATGGAAAGATAGATATGAATTAGCAATTATTGCTTCAAACGATGGTTTATGGGATTTAGATTTAAATACCAATAAAATATTCTTTTCAAATAAATGGCTTGAAATGTATGGTTATGAAAGGGGTGAAATTAACTCATTTGATGAATGGTTAAATTTGGTTCATCCCGATGAAAGAAAACTTGTTGAAGAAAAGTTTGATGAACACTTAAAAGGAAAAAGTGAAAATCTTATTTGTGAATATAGACTTAAAGCAAAGGATAAATCTTATAAATGGGTATTAATTAGAGGTAAAGCTTTTATATCAGATAACTCAAATAGAGTTCTTTTAATGTCAATGAATATTGATGAAAGAATGAATTTGATTAAAGATTTAAAGAATGTTGAACTTCTTACAGATTTTGGACGAATTGTAATTTTCAAATGGGAAAACAATCAAAATTTAGATGTTAAATTTGTATCTAAAAGTATTGAAAGTTATGGATATAAAGTTGATGATTTTATGAATAATAAACTTAGCTATTTGGATTTTGTTCACAGTGATGATAGACAAATACTTTTAGAAGAGATTAAAAAATCTATAAATGAAAATAAAGAGTCTTTTACAAATATTTTTAGAGTAATTGATGCTAAAAATAAATCTAAATGGATTTACAATAGAAATATTATCATTAAAGATGATTATGGGAATGTAGTAGAGTTGTATGGATATTTAAATGATATTACAAAAATGAAATTAAAAGAAGAGGATTTAAAAAAGCAAATTAAAGAAGAGCTTGATAAGAGTCTTTATAAAGATAGACTTTTAATTCAACAAAATAAACTTGCAAGTATGGGTGAGATGCTAGGGAATATTGCTCACCAATGGAGACAACCTTTAAACAATGTGAATCTATTAATTCACTTAATTAGAGATAATCATGAAAATATTACGCCTGAAAAATTAAATAAATTAATTAAAAATGCAAAAGAACAAATTGATTTTATGAGTCAAACAATTGATGATTTTACAGAGTTTTATAAGCCTATTAAAGATAAAAAAAGATTTAGACTTTTAAATACTATTCAAAAAAGTTTGACTATTGTAAATGCTCCTTTAGAGAAAAATAATGTAATTGTAGATATAAAATCTATTGATGCAGAAATAGAAAATTATGAAAATGAGTTTGAACAAGTTATTGTAAATATCATTAATAACGCAATTGATGCAGCTAAAATAAAAAAAGAAGAAAACCTTCATATTAATTTCATTCCAAAAATTTTGATAAACGTTTCAAAGGATGAAGAGTTTGTTATTGTAAATATTTTTAATAACTGCGGAAATATTCCAAGTGATATTTTAGAAAGAGTATTTGAGCCATATTTCACTACAAAATTCCAAGACCAAGGAACAGGAATAGGACTTTATATGTCAAAGATAATTATTGAAAATAATATGAATGGATATATAGATGTGAAAAATAAAGAAGATGGCGTTGAGTTTATTATAAAATTGCCAATATAGATTTTGTATAATCACATAAATTAAATAAGAGTTAGAAAATTATGAGTAGAAAAACAAGAGTTTTATTAGTAGAAGATGAAGAATTAGCAAGGGAAACCTTAGATTTTTATTTAAATACAATTTTTGATGAGGTTGTGTTAGCAAGTGATGGTCAAGAAGCTGTAAATATTTTTAAAGAAAATTATAAAGAAAATTTATTCTTTGATTTAGTTTTAACAGATTTACAAATGCCAAATTTAGATGGTATGGGAATGATTGATGAAATTTTAAAACTTGTAAGTGACCAAAGATTTATTATAGTTTCTGCTTATAAAAACAATGAAGATTTATTAAGACTTATTAATCTTAGGGTTTTAGGATATTTTGTTAAACCTTTAAATGTTGATGATATGATGCAAATGCTAAAAAAAGCGAAAGATGAGGTTTTAGCAGATACAAAACCTTCACAAAAAGCTGATAATAAATTAATCAAACTAAACGATAGATTTACTTTTAATCTTGAAAATGAAAAGCTTTATTTAGACAATAACATAGTTAAACTATCAAAAAGAGAATCAGACATTTTAAACGTACTAATTCAAAATATTGGAAATATGGTTTCAATTGAAGAGTTTAAATCTGAAGTTTGGAAAGATGAAACAGTAAGTGATTCAGCATTTAGAACAAATATGAAAAGATTAAAAGATAAACTACTTGAAGATGATTTTATAATCTCTCAAAAAGGTTTTGGATATATTATTGAAGAACCTCTAAAAAATTAGAAGTTCTTTCAAAAATTTTATTTTAAAATATTTTTTTCTTTAGAAACGTTAATGGTAATCACGCGGGGTAGTATTTTTTTAATTAAATCAAGGCGATACTGATTCATGTCGGTAATTACGATATTTCGAGCACCAGCATGGTCCGCCACCAAGGCCGCCATACTGCCGATGGGACCCGCTCCAGTAATCAATAC
>JALRJW010000283.1 GCA_023268955.1 Aliarcobacter sp.
CAACCTGTAATAATTGTTGTTGATATGGGATATTACATGGTTGAAAGTTATATGTCAAAAAAGCCTGTAAAGGCACAAAGTAATTGTATATGTTGCGCCGAACGAATCCTCATTAAACGATTGTATAGAGACTGTATGAAGAAGGGGAATAAACCACACAAGTTTCCAGAATGTAGAAACCAATGCTCTAACAAGTAACATTTGCAATAATGCCATTTGAGAGTGAGGTGGCATATCAAAGGCTCTTAACTCTAAGATACCAAGTCTTCCTGAACTGCTATCAGGTGAATATAATTTATCAATACAGAATTCACTTCTATGCGTATTTCCTGTAATGTCCGTAAGCATATGTCTAAATAACCTATCTGTTAACCAAAATGGAATATCTCCATTTTCAGGAATTTGAGAGAATGCAATTTCTAATTCATAAAGATTTTCTAATCTTCCTTCATCAACCCTTGGTGCTTGTGAAGTTGGTCCAATAAATGCCCCTGAGAACAAATAAGATAAACCTGGGTGATGTTGCCAGAATGTAATGAAACTTCTTAGTAAATTAGGGTTTCTTAATAGTGCTGAATCACTTGGAGTTGCCGCACCAATAGTTACGTGGTTACCACCACCTGTTCCTGTATGTCTTCCATCAATCATAAACTTTTCAGTTCCAAGTCTACAAAGTCTAGCATCTTCATAAAGTTGAAGCATGTTGTCACTTAGCTCTTGCCATGAATTAGCTGGTTGAATATTAACCTCAATTACACCTGGGTCTGGAGTAACTTTAATTCTATCTGTTCTATTATCTTGAGGAGGTTCATAACCTTCAATAATAACAGGCATATTTAACATTTTTGCTGTTTCTTCAATTGAAGCTATTAAATCTAAAAATGCTTCTGTTTCATTGATTGGAGGTAAGAAAATACAAAGTTTTCCATCTCTAACTTCAGTTGAAATCGCTGTTTTTACATAAGCATCGTATGAATTATTAATAGTAGTATTAGAAGATATATTTTTAGCTCTTTTTTCAACATCTGAAATATAATCACCTAAATTAGGGTATGAAGCAAATAAATCTTGTTCAAATGATTTCTCAATTTCAGTGTGTGGATATACTAAAAGTGAATCCATTGGAAGTCTTAATCCTAAAGGAGAATTTCCAGCACTTAAGAATAGATAACCACGTCTAAATTTCCATTGGGAAGTAATCCATTTACTTTTTCCATAAGCTAAAGGTAAAACATAACCAACTTCACTGTTTAGACCTTGTTGAAGTTTCTCAGCAATAGTTTTTCTCTCTAATGAATCTTTTAAATCTACTTTCATAGGATCTATATCAAGTGGCATCGCAGCCTCTTTCATTATATAGTAAATAGGGTCTTCAAAAGCTGGAACTATATTTTCATCGCTAACACCTAAAATAAGTGAAAGTGTTGATAAAAACTTCTTAGAATCAGGAGTTGTAAACGGATATTCTTCGTTCATATTTGCTAATAAATTCGGATTTCTCCAAACAGGTTTTCCATCTTTTCTCCAAAAAATAGTAGTTTGCCATCTAGGAAGTGGTTCCCCTGGATACCATTTCCCTTGCGCGTGATGCAATAATCCACCTGTAGTTGATGAACTTAATATTTTTCTTGAAAGATTATTTGCTAATTCTCTTTTATGAGGACCATCAGCAGCATTATTCCATTGATCAGATTCCATATCATCGATTGATACGAAAGTTGGCTCACCACCCATTGTTAGTCTAACATCATTTGCAACTAAATCTTCATCAACTTTGAAACCTAATTCATAGATATCTTTCCATTGATCTTCTCTATATGGTTTAGTAACCCTTGGAGATTCAAAGATTCTTGTTACTGTGTTATCAAAGAAAAATTCAGTTTCACATTTATCACTAAAACCTTCAATAGCATGTGCTGAATTATAATGTGGAGTACAAGCTAATGGAATATGTCCTTCACCTGCAAATAATCCACTAGTACTATCAAGCCCAATCCATCCAGCACCAGGAATGTAAACTTCTGTCCAAGCATGTAAATCTGTAAAGTCTTTTTCAGGACCATTTGGACCATCAAGTGATTCAACATCTGCTGTTAATTGAACTAAATATCCAGATACAAATCTCGCAGCTAGTCCTAAATGTCTTAATACTTGAACAAATAACCAAGCAAAGTCTCTACATGAACCAAGTTTTTTTGTTAGAGTTGTTTTACAAGTTTGTACACCTGGTTCTAGTCTTACTGTGTAGTTTAAATGCTCATAAATTTTTTGATTAACTTCAACTAAAAAGTCAATAATTGGTTTTTCTGATTTATCGATGCTAGCAACAAAATCTTTAACAATTTTAGTTCTTTCATCAATCTTTAAATATGGTTTTAACTCTTCATTTAGTTCTTTTTTATATTTAAAAGGAAAATCTTTTGCACTTTCTTCAACGAAGAAATCAAAAGGATTAATTGTAATTAAATCAGCAATAATTTCAACATCAATACAAAATTCATCAGTTTTTTCTGGAAAAACTAATCTCGCAAGATAGTTTCCAAAAGGGTCTTGTTGCCAGTTTAGAAAGTGATTGTCTGGTTTTATCTTTAAAGAATAGTTTTCAATAGGAGTCCTACTGTGTGGAGCTGGTCTCAGTCTTATGATGTGAGGAGACAAAGAAATCTTCTTATCGTACTTATAGTGTGTTCTGTGAGAAATTACTACCTTTAGTGACATAATTTAATCCTTGTAAAATAATGATTTTAAATTATACATAAATAATTGGATTTACAGTTTAAACAGATGTATTGGAAATATACAGTTTCAAATAAATTGTATATTTTTCAATAGTTAGATGGGTTAATTTATATTCAAACTGTTAAAATAAATTAATTAAAAAAAGGAAAAATATATGTTGATAGATTTTGAGAAATTTCCTAAAGTTGATATGGAAAATATGAATGATGTTCATGAAAATGATATTAAGATAATTAATGAATTAAATGATTTAATAGAAAATTATATTTCAAATGAAAGTGAAGAGTTATTTTCAAAACTTGATGAAAAATATGAAGAGTGGTTAAATCACACTATTGAGCATTTTAGCGGTGAAGAAAAAATGATGATAGAAAAAAAATTCCCACCATATGCTGTACATAAACAAGAACACGACAATGTTTTAAATGCTATGAAAAATGTTCAAGAAGATTTAAGAAAAACAAAAAGTGCAGCGGGTGTTAAAAATTTTGTTCAAAATGGACTTGTAAGATGGCTTGTAAATCACGTTCAAACTATGGATACAGTTACAGCTAGATTTTTAAGTGGAAAAATCTCTTTAGCTCATCCAATAAATTAAAAATACTAGATGCAGTTTTAACTCAAAGTTAAAACTGTAATCTCACTGCTAGCTCCTAATCTCATAGGAGGTCCCCAAAATCCTGTACCTTTGTTTACATAAACTTGCGTAAATTCATTATGTTGGTTTAAGTTTCTTACGTAGGGTTGTTGAAGTTTCACTAAAAAATTAAATGGAATAATTTGTCCACCGTGAGTATGTCCACAAAGAACTAAATCAATGCCTTTTGTAGTTTCCAAATCATTTAAAAATCTTGGTTGATGGGCAAGTAAAACTGTTGGAGCATCTTTTTTATTCTCTAAAGCTTTTTTAATATCAGGTTTTAAAGCACCTATTCTATTGCCCATAACATCATAAACACCAGCTAAGTTAAATCCAATATCATCTTGTCCTATGAAAACATTTTCATTTTCTAAAACTTTTATTCCTAAAGTTCTTGCATAATCCATGATTTCATTTACTCCATGGAAATACTCATGATTTCCAACAATGTAAAAAGTTCCATATTTTGATTGAAGATTAGCAAGTTCATTAAAAGCAGGTTTTGCATATTGAAGTTTTGTATCAACTAAATCACCTGTGATTACTACTAAATCAGGTTTTAGTTCATTTACTGTTTCAACCATATTTTTAATAAAATCTTTATCAATTAGTCCACCAATGTGAACATCGCTTAATTGAATCATTTTAAATGATTTTTTTAAACCATTTATTTTTACATCTATTTTCTCGATTTCAATGTGTCTAGCATTATCAATGGCTTTTGCTGTAATTGCTGTTGCAAAGGTTAAAGATGCAATATCAATAGATTTTTTAAAAAAATCTCTTCTTTTTTCATCTTTGTGAATTTTTGGCAAGTGGGAAATTATTTCATAAATAATGGTTGTTGCAAAAAATAAGAATATCACTCCAATAGGAAGTGAAAGTAAAAAATATAACCAATTAGGAACATCAACTTCATATCTTGCAAACATATAAGCTAAAACACCAAGTAAATTTATGGCTAAAAAAATATTGATAGCTTTTTTTAGTTTATTTGGAATGTGAAGTTTTCTAACAAATCTTCTTGAAATATAAAATGTAAGTAGTGCCATAACACTAAAAAAAATTGTTGCAAAAATTATGAATCTCATGAGGAAATCTTACTGTGAATTATTAAATGATATTTTAATGCAATAGAAGATTTCTAGTTTTTTATCTAAGATTCAATTCTTTTCAAACTCTCTAAAAGAGTATCAATATCCTCTTTTGTATGTGAAAAATGAATAGATACTCTAAGCCATCCTGGTCTATTTGTCATATCCAATTGTTGTATTCCCAATAAATCATGTCCGTATGGTCCTGCACATGAACATCCAGCTCTAGTTTGGAAACTGTTATTTGAAGATAAATTGCTACACAAATCATAAGGACTTAAACCTTTTATGTTAAAAGAGACTATTCCAATATTTTGCACTTCATGATTTCCGTATATTTCACAATTTGGTATTTTTTTTAATTCACTAATAAAATACTCTTTTAATTCATTTTTTCTATTTTTTATAAAATCAAAACCTATTTCATTTCTTAGTTGGTATGCCAAACTTGCTTGAATAAATTGTAAAATAGGTGGAGTTCCCGCATCTTCTCTTATTTCAATATCTTTTTGATAGTAATGCAAGTTTTTATTTACATATTCGACAGTTCCTCCTCCGGCAAAAGAAGGAGCAATAGAAGTGTCTATCAAACTTTTTTTCATAATTAGTAATCCACAACTTCCAGGACCTCCTAGAAGTTTGTGGGGTGAAGTTACTAAAGCATCATAGAGTTCACAAGGTACATTCATATATGGGCTACTTGCTGCAGCGTCAAATAAAACTTTTGCTTTATATTTTCTCAAAAGTTTTGAAATCTCTTCGTATGGAGTTATTATTCCTGATACATTTGAAGTGATGCAAAAGCAACCAATTATTTCTCTATTTTTATTCTCTTGCAAAATCTCTTTTAATTGAACAAGGTCAACTAATCCATCATTTGTAAGTTTTACTCTTTTTACTTCACACAACGCTTCTCTATAACTTACCTCATTTGAGTGATGTTCATAAGGTCCTACGATAATTAGTGGAAGTTTTTTTTTGGCTACAGTTATGCCAAATCTTTTTAGGGTTGCTGGTGGAATATATATTCCCATTAATTCTTGAAATTTTTTTATGGCAGCTGTTGTTCCGTATCCTGCAGGAAGTATCGCGAATTCATCATTTAAATTAAAACTTTTTGCTAAATTTTTTCTAGCTTCTTCATAGTAATTTGAAGTTAAATCAGCATTTGAAGCCTCTTTTGAGTGAGTATTAGCATAAGTTTCAAGTACATCATGAATTCTATTTTCTATTTGTCTATATGCTAATCCTGAAGCTGTAAAATCAAAGTAAGTAAATTTATTTTTACCAATAGTGTTGTATCTAATTAGATTTAATTTATCACTAGAATTATTAAAAAAAGGTCTGAATAAATTGCTCAATTTAAAACCTATTAGTTAAATGGATTAAAGTTATTGTTTTCTAACTCTTTTGCTAACTCTTTTGCATTTTGTGAAGGAACATCTAAAACAACCAAATTTCCCAAAGGAGAAATCTTGATTTTTGTAGCATTGTAATCTTCAAGAAGTTTTGTTAAAACACAAACACCTTCATTTCCAATTTCGTGGTTTGAAGTTTTACAACCAATATAACAGATATCTTTATCAATACTTTGATGAATGCCAAAATGGTCTTTTAAAGATTGAGATTTTTTAGGAATTTCTTCAAAATCTCTGATTATATAGTCAGTCATTCCATTTATTAAATCTTTAAATTGTTTAATTCCCATTTCATTAACCATATATTCAAAACTGCTTTTTTCAATATCATCTCTATTTCCATAGTCTCTATAAACTCTTGCAATATTTCTAGCTATTGCTAAAACTTGCGATGAAGTTATAAAACCTATGTGATGACCAATAATATTTACAGAAAACAAGACTCTGTTTTTAGTAGATTCCATAGCATTGAAATTTACATCAGTAGGTTTTCTTGAACAACATTCATGGGAACATCCACTAATAGCAAATTGAAGTTTGTTTGGCATATTTGAGAATTTCTTATTCCCTTTAAATGAATCATTTAATTTTGAAACAAGTCCTGTAACATCAGCAATTTTTTCATGCTCTATGTCACTAACTGGACAAGTTAAAACATTTCTAACTGTATGTCCCGCTGCAAAAATAGTTGTTAGATTAACTGAATTTAAAAGATTAAAAATATGAGGCAAAGAAGAGATACTTAAATTATGAAATCTTACACTTTGATTTTTAGCAATACTTAAACTGTCGTTTGCGTATTGTTCTGAAATTTGTGAAAGAATTTTTAGTTGCTCAATATTTAATTCACCATTTTCAAGTGGTATTCTAAGTCTAAAAAGGTCTGTATTTTTGTTTTCATCTTCTAGTGCATCTAGTATTGCATTTTTCATTTAACATTTCCATCTTCTACGCGCCTGTCTTAGTCTAGAATTAGGATCTTTTGCTGCTTTCGGAAATTGTTTCATTTGGCCGGCGCTTCTAGCGCAATACGACTTAC
>JALRJW010000321.1 GCA_023268955.1 Aliarcobacter sp.
TTAGTTTAACTTAGTTAACTATTGATTTAGAATATTTTTTCAATAATTATGAGAGGTGTCATAATGTTTATAAATAGATTTAGTACCCTTTGATGATGAAAATTTAGCTTATATTGAATGTAAATGGCAAAATTCATTAAACATAGAGAAAGTAAGAAATCAACTTATTAAAAAATCACAACTAATAAAAAGTAATAAAAAAGAAACATATAATGTGTATACAAAAGAGATGTTTTAGATCAATAAATTTAATAATTTAAGGTATTATTAATATTACCAAGACACTTTTAACACATTTTTTTGTTACAATCTGTTTCAAGTTATTTTAAAAGGAAAAAAATGTTTAGTAAAATTAAAACTACAATTGTAACTATAAGTTTAATAAGTGGTATGGCAGTATTTTATTCAGGTTGTGCTGTTAAATCTGGAAATGAAAAATTAGAAAATGTAGAAAATAAAGATGTTTCTAAAATGCTAGTTAAAGGTTCAACTACAAAACAAGGTTTAATTGATTTATTTGGACAACCTCAAGCGACTGATTTTATGCCTGATGGTAGACAAAAATGGCAGTATACTTTTGTAGCAAAGAGAGAAAAGGGAATTAACTATGTTCCTGTTGTAAATTGGTTTACAAGAGGTACAAATGATGAAATTAAAAGTTTAGTTGTGTTATTAAAAAATGATATTGTAGATGATTATATATTTACAAAATCTGAAGGTGAAACTAAAGCAGGAGCTTTTAATTAAATAAACCCTTCTAAAAGCCAACCTTGTGTATAATATCTAAAAATTGTATGCAAGGTTATTCTTATGGCAAATATTATCAAAGATAGTTCTACACGTATAAAAACTGCAATTGTACTTTTAATAGCAGTTGTTCTTCTAGGTTTAATTGATTCATTTTTCTTATTTTGGGCAGCATTTGGTGTGATGCTAATGGTTGCGATTTCTGAATCAAAAGTTTTATATGACTTAAAATCAGACACTATTTATGTGTACGCAGCTATTATTTGGTTAGCAGCTTTTTATTATCCAATGCCTGAAGATTTAATCTTTATTGCAGCTATTGGTATGGCTTCACAACTTGCATACAAAAAGACACTTAGCAAAAAACTATTCTTGCCTTTATTATATCCAACAGCTTCATTTTTATTTTTGCTTTCTTTATACAGTGAATACGGAGTTATGAGTTTATTATGGTTACTAGTAATCGTAGCTTGCGCTGATACAGGAGCATATTTTGTAGGTAAAAGTTTTGGTAAAACAAAGTTTTCTGAAACAAGTCCAAATAAAACACTTGAAGGTGTAATAGGTGGAGTTGTTATTGCTTCAGTATTTGGGTCGTTTTTTGCAATTAGTAGTGTAAGTATTGTTTGGGGAATTATTATTTCTTCAATAGTTGCTTTTGCATCTGTGTTTGGGGATCTTTTTGAAAGTTACTTAAAAAGAGAAGCTGGAGTTAAAGATAGCGGTAGTTTCTTGCCAGGTCACGGTGGAATACTTGATAGAACAGATGGATATTTGTTTGGAGCAATTGTTATGTTAGTTCTTCTTAGGATTGCGATGTGATAGTACTTGGAAGTACAGGTTCAATAGGTGTAAACACTTTAAATATAGCTAGAAAATTTAACTTAAATGTTGAGGTTTTAGTTGCTGGTTCAAATATCAAAGTATTAAATGAACAAATTAAAGAGTTCAATCCTAAAAAAGTAGTTATTGCAAATAGTTCTGATATAAAAAATGTAAATCATTCAAATGTAAGTGCTGGAGAAGAGTCTATTTTAGAAGCTATCCAAAATAGCACTTCAAAAACAGTTGTAAATGCACTTGTAGGATTTTTAGGATTAAAACCAACTCTAAAAGCAATAGAATGCGGTAAAAAAATTGCTTTAGCAAATAAAGAATCACTAGTAGTAGCAGGAAAATTCATAGACCAAAGTAATCTTAGTCCAATTGATAGTGAGCATTTTGGTTTATGGTATTTATTGCAAGACAAAAAAATTGATTCTATGTTAGTAACTGCAAGTGGTGGCTC
>JALRJW010000331.1 GCA_023268955.1 Aliarcobacter sp.
TTACCCAATCTGATTTGGATGTTTTGGAAGGCTTATTGCTGGATGCCAGTGGTATGTCAGATATTGAGGCGTACCGAGAAAAAGTCCTTGAAGATAAACCGCTGGGTAGCTTTATCAGACAGCTGGTAGGTCATCAATTAGATAGACACAGGGCTGACCACGCTGGGCAGCGTATAACTGCCCTTGCGCTAGTTTTAAAGCGCTCACCACTAACTTCTTTTGGCCGCGCGAGAGGTGCTCAGCAGCGGCAAAAAACATTAAATATATGATTACAAATGTTGCTAAAAAAGGTATTAATGTAAATTTGAGCATTTCAATAGTAAAAAAATCCTTTAAACTTCTTGCAATTATTTGAAATTCATTCATTTTATTCCTTATCAAATCTTGTTCTATATTCGCATTTTTGACAAAATTCTTCAATTAAAATATTGTTTTTAAAACCATTTTGTATATCTTTAACTCTTTTTGAATTTAAAATATCTTCAACACTATTTTCAAAAACATTTCCTAAATCAACACAAGCATTTTGATCTAAACAACAAGGAACAAGCTCCCCTGTTGACAAAATACCAAAATGAGAATCTAAACCATAACAAGTCCCTGTTTTAGAGACAATATCATTTTTTAAATCTGGCCAATTAAAATAGTCATCAAAATGTATAAATAACTTTCTTGATATTCTTATATTTTTGGGTTTTTGTTTATATATTTCATCTGTATTAATATTAGAACCAAAATATTCATTTATTTTAGAAAAAACTTGATTATTAAATTCATATGCACTTTTATTTTCATCAATATTCCAAATCCTGAAATTTATAAAATATTCATGTTTTTTATTTTGTGCATATTTAACAAACTCAAATATTGGATTTAAATACTCATCAAGGGATTTTTTATGACTATTTGCGTTGTATGAATTCAATGAAAAATTTATTTGTCTAATCGTTTCATTCATTAAAACTTCGTGATGTTTTGCAGTCATATTATTTGCAGTTGTTACTATATTAACTTTAAGGCCATGATTTTTTGAAATATTCAAATACTCATTTAAATTGCTTAAAACTAATGGATCCCCTACTATATGATATGCCAACTCTTTTGTAAATTTCTTAACTTGAGAATTTAATTTATCAAATTCATCTAAACTCATAGTCTTGCTAGGTTTTATTTTTGGTGGACAGAATGTGCATTTTAAATTACAAATATTTGTAATTTCAATATGAACTTTTCTAAATTTTTTCATTGTTTTATTTTATCCCCAAAGCTGATATAAAAGCTTTATTTTAGGAAATTGTACCCTAAATGCTATAAATACTTAGCTAATAGTAACCAAATATTTTATATAATCCCAAAAATAAAAGAAGGCAAAAATATGGAAATGCTACTAAATGAAAATGACTTAGTTGTTGGTGCAAGATTTGAAAATGGTACAATACAAGACTACGTTGATGATAAAAAAACTTATGGATTAATAAGGCTAGAAGATACAACAGCAAATTGGTTTTTATTTAACAAAGATGAAAGCGATGATGATTTGCAAGAACTTTACAAAGATGTTTTAAAAAAAGAACATTTTATTCATAATGATTTTGGAGAAGAGATTGTAGTTTTCAATAAATCAGGAGATTCATACACTTATGAAGATTTAGTTAAAACTATAGATGATTATTTAAATGATGAACTAGGGACTATTATTTAGTCTTCCCTAGTTATTAGATATGGCAAGTCCCTTTTGATACTTTCTAGTAAATCTTCATTTATAAAAAATTCTGAAAAAGGGTATGTTGGATGATTGTAACAAAATGCACAAACATATCTATTTCTTTTTATTAATTCTAGAGCTTGTTCTAAATATACTTGTAAATCTTCGTTTTGATTGTAATATTCATACATTTCAAACAAAGGTTCTTCTAAAACTTTATCCTTTACAAAAACTACACTGTCTTCCATAAATTCTATTACATTTTCATTATTGTTTTTAATATTTGAAAAAGCATCTTTAACATCAGAAAATCTCATATCAAATTTAGCGCCAACTAAAAGAAGCTCTTTAACATTTTTTAAATCATTGTGTTGAAAATAGTATTGTAATAATAGATTTAAATAGTGTTCTTTAACGTCATCATCAAAATCTTCTATAAAATCAAAAACTTCATTAGCATCATCTATTTTTCCAGATTCTGTTAATTCTCTGTGAATAACACCTATTTCACCCATTATTTCATGTAATCTATCGCTCATTTAAAACCTTAATAATATTTGCAAAATTATAGTGTAAAAAGAATAACAAAAAGTAAAGTTGATGAATTAAAAATAATATGATTTGTTTGTAAAAAAGTGGATGGGGTAGCAGGATTCGAACCTGCGAATGACGGTACCAAAAACCGTTGCCTTACCACTTGGCGATACCCCAGGTTATAACTGTATAAAAAAATCAAAATGGAGCTGGTGAAGGGAGTCGAACCCCCGACCTGCTGATTACAAATCAGCTGCTCTAGCCAACTGAGCTACACCAGCACCTTGTTTTGAGATTGGTATTATAATGGACTAATTATTAAAAAATACTTAAATTTTTAATAAATATTACAAAAATTATAAATACAAAAAGTTTATATTAAAGTTAAAAAATTATAATAAATTATGAGAGATTTATTTTTTGGTTTTTTACTGATTATATTATTTGTTGGTTGTTCTTCAAAATCTTTATATCAAAAATTTTATGACATAGCAAAAGAACATAATATTAATCACAAAACATTAATTGCTATATGTAAAAAAGAGAGCAATTTAAAACCATATGTAATAAATGTGAATAAATCAATTTTTGATATTCAAAGAGGTCCTCATTATTTCAATAATTCTTTTAGTGCAAATATGTATATGGATTTTGTATTAGATCCTTTATTTCTAAATTATGATATAGGAATGTGTCAAATAAATAAAATTCATCTAGATAGATTTAATTTAGATAATGAAGATTTACTGGATGATGAAACAAATATAGATATTGCAGCAAAAATATACAAATGGAATGTTCAAGCGTGCAATGGTGATATCAGATGTGCCTTAAGTATGTACAATACAGGTAAAAAAGATTCATCAATTGGAAGTATTTATGCAAATAAAGTACTTAGAAAAAGAAAAGAGATGTTCGGTGAATAAAAAATTAAACGCAGTTATTTTATGTGGGGGAAGAAGTTCTAGAATAGGTCAGAATAAAGCTCTGCTTTCATTTAATGAAAATAAAACTATATTAGATTATCAATATGACAAACTATCAAAAATATTTAATAAAGTCTATATATCTTCAAAATATGAAGATGAATATAAAAACTACAGTACTATATTAGACAATAGTAAACTTCACTCTCCAATGATTGCCTTGCAATCAATTTTCGAGCAATTAAAGGATGAAGAATTATTTATTATTACGGTTGATACTCCATTAATAAGTGAAAAGACCATTTTAAAAATAATTAACTATTATGAAAACAATAATTTTGATATTGTAGTACCAAAGGATAATACTCAAAAAGTACATAATTTATGTGGTGTTTTTAGCAAAAATATTAAAGCGGAAATTGAAAATTGTTTAACTCAAGATATACATAAAATAAACTACCTAATAAATTCTACAAATAGTATGTATTTAAATATTAAAAAGTCTGAAGAATTTATTAATATTAATACAAATGAAGATTATATTAAATTATTAAAAATATTAAATATATAATAAAAATATGGTGCCCACAGCAAGAATCGAACTTGCAACCTCCTCCTTACCATGGAGTTGCTCTACCGTTGGAGCTATGCAGGCAAAAAAAATAAGATTAGAATTATACTTCTATAAACTTAAATAATGTATATATAATAAATTACACAGATAATAAAGAAGAGTAAGAATAGTTAATAAAGATAAAGCAAAAAAAAGCCTACCTAAACACTTTGGAAAAATGCTTAGATAGGCTAGTTTGTAAAAACTCAAGAGCAGGCACTGCCCAACTATGAAGGACATCAGCTGCAGTAATAATGATACGAATATGTGTGTTCACAGGAAGAACTACTCGATTATCAACTTCAAGTAAACGAAGTTGACCTAATTCTAAATCGTCTTCCGGAATCATGTAACTATCAAAAACAATGGATCCGTCTTCTGAAACACTGTAATCTGAGTACTCATAAGTCCAATACCATTGATGCCCGATCACTTTTAAAGTTAAAGATGGGTCTACAATTTCATCCATTGAATAGAGCAGAGCAAATGAAGGCACTGCAATAATCATTAAAATAAAACTAGGAGTTACGGTCCAAACAATTTCAAGAAAAGTTCCGTGAATAATTTTACTTGGAACTGGGTTTTTTGTCCAATGGAAATGCCATAGAGTTCTCAATAACATCCAAACAACAAAAACTAAAACAACAAGCATAAAAAAGCTAATATCATTATGAAGATCTTGAATTCCTTGTGCAATAGGCGAGGCTGGATCTTGAAAACCAAATTGCCATGCCTGAGGAGCATCACAAAAAGCTACGCTCAATAAAGAAGAAGACCAAAAGCTAAAAAGAAAGTTCATAAATAGTTTTTTTTCACAGAAAAAAGTCTCCCCAGGTTGGATTCGAACCAACGACCCAATAGTTAACAGCCATTTGCTCTACCGCTGAGCTACTGGAGATAAACAAGAGGTGTTTCCACCTCTTAGTAAAATGTTCTAATTTTTTGCACAGTTTTTGAAAAATCTCTCGCATTTTGTTCAAACACTTCTTGACGTTTCACTGAACGGTGTGGATTTAATGTTAACATAATGGCTCCAATCATTGCCACTAATAAAATTAAACTAGCCAATAAAAAAAAATAAAAATAATAAGTGTATAACACTTGACCTAAAGCTTCTACGGGTGTTTTAGATTCCACAAAAATTGGCCAAATTACATAATCTACAGAAGATGAACCAAATTCTTCAAAATTCTTTAATTCAGTAAAAAATTGGGTTGAATATTCTTCAAATCTAGATGAAAAGTTTTGTGTTGTTAATCCATAGATAAAAAACGCTACTAAACTTAACACATAAAATTGAATACTTAAATCCAAATTTGAAAGCATTGACATATTTTGTAATGGAACAAATTCTTTATGAAATAAAAAATAGAATTCTACAAAAAAAATTAATCCAACAAAGCCTCCAATGGGTAAATAATGAAAAATGCTTTCTTGAACTTCAGTCAATTTAATATTTAACATCATGACAACAAATAAGAAAAGAACAGCAATTGCACCAACGTATACAATGAGAAAAATTAATGCAAAAAAGTCTAAATTTAATAATAAAAGTAAACCTGCTGAATTACAAAAAACTAAAATTAAAAATAAAACGGAATACACAGGGTTTTTTGATCTAATGACCATAAATGCTGAAAAAAGAACAAAAAATCCAAAAAATAAAAACAAAAAAGTTTCTCCCATAAATAACTTTTTTTTTTTCAACAAATTACCTTTTTTAGGCTTCGCAAAAAAATTTATGGTTATGTATTTTTCACCTTTAGAACAATTTACAATTATTTCTTTAATTCCTTTTCACTTAGGAAATTTTTATTTTTCATTTACAAATTCAGCTCTTTTTTTCTTTCTTTCAACTGGAGCTTTTATTTTTCTTTGCTCTTTAGTTTTCGTGAAAGGTGGAAATCTAGTCCCAACACCATGGCAATCAGTTTTAGAATTTATTTATGAATTTGTCATGAGCTTAGTTTCTGAACAAATTGGAAAAAAAGGTATTCAATATTTTCCATTTGTATTTACATTATTTACTTTTTTACTTTTAAGTAATTTAATTGGAATGATTCCTTATAGTTTTACAACTACAAGTCATTTTATTATTACCTTTACTTTATCATTCTGTGTGTTTATTGCAATGACATTAATTGGGTTTCAAACACATGGTCTTCACTTTTTTAGTTTCTTACTCCCACCAGGTGCACCTTTAATTCTAGCTCCAGGGTTGGTTGTGATTGAATTAGTGTCATATTGTTTCCGTGGGATTAGTTTAGGTGTTCGAATTTTTGCTAATATGATGGCAGGTCATACTTTAGTTAAAATTTTAAGTGGATTTGCTTGGAGTATGCTTTCACTTAGTGGGGCTCTCAAATTAGCTGCTGCTATCCCATTTTTAGTTGTGTTTGCTCTCATGTTTTTAGAAGTAGGTGTTGCTTGTTTACAAGCATACGTATTTACTATTTTAACATGTATTTATTTAAATGATGCAATTCATTTACACTAATTACTACCATAATTCTTTTTCTTTGCTCATTTAATTAAATGAGCAAAGAAAAATTTTTAAATGCGGAAATAGCTCAAGGGTAGAGTATAGCCTTGCCAAGGCTAGGGTTGAGGGTTCAAATCCCTTTTTCCGCTATTGGGCCTAAGTAGATTTGAACTACTCACCTTACGCTTATCAGGCGTACACTCTAACCAACTGAGCTATAGGC
>JALRJW010000349.1 GCA_023268955.1 Aliarcobacter sp.
AAAACAAAAGGTGTAAATGAAAGTTATGCAAGTTTCAAAAATGGCCACGTTTTTGGAACATATTTGCATACAATGTTTAGAAACAATTTTAATAAAATAAAAGAATATTTAATATAAAGGAAAATAAGTTGGTTAAAAATATACTAGGGAAAAATGATTACATAGAGTTTTTAAGGGGTAAAAAAGCAACTTTTATGCTAGCTTTATCAAACACTCAAACAGCGAATATAAAAGATATTACTCAAGCAGGAATTCCTGGAAAAATCTATTTAACACCAACTTTGGATAGTGAATTTGTATGCACAGGGGAAGTTAGAAGTTTAGAAGATATTGCTCAAACTCCTAAAGGAGTACCAACTCCAGCACTTATAACAAGAGCTGTTCATCTTTTAAATCCATTTTCAAATATTGAATTGCTTAATTTGGGTCTTGAATTAAAACCAAATATTGATTACTTTAAAATACACGATTTTGGAATAAAACCATCAAAATCAATAGCAACTAATGCAAATATTGACTCACAATTTGTTTTTCAAGCAGCGGTTGAGTTTGGGCAAAATTACACTACAAATGATGAGTATATAATTTTAGGAGAATCTGTTCCAAGTGGTACAACAACAGCGCTAGCAACTGCTTTAGCTTTAGGATATGATGCTCAAGATAAGTTTTCAAGTTCATTTAAAAATAATCCAAAAGATATCAAACAACAAACAGTAAATCAAGCTTTAGCGAATATCAAAGATGATGATGATATTTTTGAAATACTTTCAAAAGTAAGTGATAATATGCTTATCTTTACAGCTGGGTTTATTTTAGGCTTAAATAACTCTAAAAAATTAATTTTAGCTGGTGGAACTCAAATGGCTTGTGCACTTTTAGTTGTGAACAGCATATTAAAAACTATGGGTGGAGAGATTGAAACTTCTAATTTATCATTAATTACAACAAAATGGGTTTATGAAGATAAAAATTCTGATATTAAAGCACTTTTAGAAATGCTTGATTTTAATATAAACGCCTATTATAGTGATTTTGATTTTACTACTACTTATCATCCTGCTTTAAAACTTTATGATGAAGGTGAAGCAAAAGAGGGTGTTGGTGCTGGTGGATGTTTAGCTTATGCAATTATTAATGGAATCAAAAAAGAAGCAATTGTGAATAAAATTGAATCTTTTTTAATTTAGGGATTTAAAAAATGAAAGTATTATATTTTGGTGGGCAAAAGAGTGGAAAATCAAGACTTGCTGAAGCAAGAACTCTTAAATTAGCTACTTCAAAACCATATTATGTAGCAACTTATGACAATAGTTTTGGGGATGTTGAGATGAATAAAAGAGTTGCAAATCATCTTTTTATTAGAGAAGATAATTTTATAACTATTGAAGAGCCAAAAGATTTGCCTAAAATTATTGAAGATGAACAAGGAACTTATTTAATTGATTGTGTTTCAATGTGGATATTGAATAATATTGAAGAGGATGAATCAGTTTTATATCATCAATTAAATGAATTGGCTAAATCAAATGCAAACATTGTTTTTGTTTTAAATGATGTTAACAATGGAATAATTCCTGCAAATAAACTTTCAAGAAAATATGTTGATTTAACGGGAATAATTGGACAAAAATTAGCTCAAATATGCAATGAAGTTTATGAAGTTAAACTTGGAATTGATTTAAGGCTAAAGTAGGGTATGTATTGAAAAATAAACTAAAAAATATCTCAATTTTTGGAACTAGCAGTGATGCTGGAAAATCAACTATTACTTTTATAATCGCTAAAATTTTGCAAGATATGGGATATAAAGTAGCTCCATTTAAAGCTCAAAATGTATCAAATAACGCTCAAGTTTGCTTAGATGGTGGGGAAATTGCTATTGCTCAATATTTTCAATCAAAAGTATTGGGACTAGAGCCAACTTATCATCAAAATCCAATTTTACTAAAATCAGGAAGAAATAGTTCTGCTTCATTGATAATTGAAGGTAAAGTTAAAACAAACAAAGATGTTAGGGAGTATTACAGGGATTTAGATACTTTAAAACCTGCAGTTAATAGATGTTATAAATATCTTAATAAAAAGTTTGATTGTTTGGTTTGTGAGGGTGCTGGAAGTCCTGTTGAGCTTAATCTTATGGATAAAGATTTATCAAATATTTATGTAGCAAAAAAATTTAATACAAAAATCATACTAGTTGCTGATATTGAAAAGGGTGGAGTTTTTGCATCTATTTATGGGGTTTATAAACTATTGCCTAAAAAACTTAGAAAGAATGTAATAGGCGTTATTGTAAATAAATTTAGAGGTGATTTAAGTTTATTTGATGAAGGCATAAAAATCATTGAAAAAGATTTTAAAATACCTGTTTTAGGGGTATTGCCTTATATTCCTTTTAATTATGGTTTTGAAGATTCACAAAGTTTACTAAATTATAATCAAGATATCTCAAAAGCAATTATAAATGTTGGTGTTATTGCATATCCTTATATGAGTAACTATAACGATTTTGAGTCACTTATAGATGATGAAAATATAAATTTAGAGTTTATTCAAAACAATAAATCTTTAGATAAATATGATTGTATAATTCTTCCTGGAAGCAAGTTAGTTATAAAAGATTTAATTTGGTTAAAACAAAATGCACTATTTCAAAGTATTAAAAAATACAAAAAAAGTGGCAAACAAATCATTGGAATTTGTGGTGGATATGAAATGATGTTTGATAGTTTAAATGATAAAAATGCATTAGAAAATATTGAACCAACATTAGAAAAAGGTTTTGGTTTTATAGATGATAAGATAGTTTTTAAAAAGAAAAAAATAGTTAAAAAAACAAATGAAAAAATACTAGGTTTGAAAGTAAATGGCTTTGAAATCCACCATGGAATCTCAAAAAAATATCCTTTATATTTTGAAAAAAATAATATTTTTGGAACATTCATTCATGAACTTTTTGATAATGATGAAATAAGAAATGTAATATTTAAAAAGATTAATAAAGATTATATAGAATTTAATTTTAATAGTAAAAAACAAAATAAAATTGATATGTTTATAAATGAAATGAAAAACAGAATAAATCTAGATTTGATTATGGAAAACATAAAATGAAAAATATAAATGATATGATTTTAGGATTGAAATTTGCGTTTTCATATTTTACTATTTTACCTATGAAGTTTAAAAATGAAGATGATTTGTCTACTAAAAGTGTATTATCTTATATGCTTTTATTCTTACCCATTTCTAGTTTTGTATTGTCTTTAATAGTATTAAGTATATATTTTATCTTTTATGATTTAGGTTGGCTTGCAGCAATTATTGCTTCAATTTCATATTTATTATTGTATGGATTTATTCATACAGATGGTTTAATTGATGTTATAGATGCTATTTATGCAAAACACTCAGGAAAAGATCCATATAAGGTTATAAAAGAATCAACACCCCTCTCTCTTAAAGCATCCATCCAAGTCCAAAGATCTTCTGGGTTAAGAGAATCTATTCTTGTCCATGGTCTTATGGGTGCTTTGGAGGAGTTAAAGATGACGTTTCTATGCAAGTTTCCTCCTTCAACTTGAGTTGAAGCCGTAAATTCATAACCAATAAAACTTGTAAATTTTCCGGGTTCATTAAAT
>JALRJW010000053.1 GCA_023268955.1 Aliarcobacter sp.
TTGCGATACAACCCTTGCTGAATCAATTAAATTTCTATGAGAAATTACAATTCCATTTGGTTTTCCACTTAAACCAAAAGAGTAAGTAATAACAGCGTTATCATGACCGCTTACATCGCATTTGTATTCTTTGTTGTAGTATTTGTAAATCTCTTCACCATTTTCTTCTGCTAATAATGCTCTACCTTCTAACATAGCTTCAGCCATTTCGTTACAAAATAGTTGGATTGATCTAATTGCATCATCATTTCCTGGAATTGGTAAATCAACTACATCTGGATCACAGTTAGTATCTAAAGGAGCAACAACAGTAATTCCTAATCTTCTTGCTTCTTTTATTGCAATTCTTTCTTTAACTGCATCTAAAACGAACATCATATCTGGTAATTTGTTCATTTCTTTAATACCACCAAGGTATAACTCTAATTTTTCTTCTTTTCTAGAAAGCATTAAAGCTTCTTTTTTAGTTAAAAGTTGAAGTTGACCTTCTTCTCTCATTTTTTTGATAACTTCTAATTTTCTAATAGATTTTTTAATTGTTCCGTAGTTTGTTAACATACCACCTAACCATCTGTGGTTAACGTATGGCATACCACAAGAAATAGCAGCATCTTTAACAGCTTGAGAAGCTTGTTTTTTAGTACCAACGAAAATCATTGTTTGACCTTCAGCAGCTCTATCTCTTACTACATTGTATGTATATCTGAAATATCTTAACGTTTTTTGTAAGTCAATAATATAAATATTTTTTCTAACACCGAAAATGAATTTTTTCATTTTTGGATTCCATCTTCTTGTTTGGTGTCCGAAGTGTACACCACACTCTAATAGGTCTTTCATTGTAACCATGAGTATTTCTCCTTGAAATATATTGTTTTTTGTTTTTGGGTTTAGCCTCTGCATCCCTTAATGGCAAGACATTCTTGTCACAACCCACAACCAGGATTGATGCATGTGAGGTTTCTATTCTAAAATAGAACGCTGATTTTATCTAAGTAAAGTTTAATTTTAGTTTAAGCAACTTAAATTTTATTAAGTTGCTAGTTTAGTAAGTTTATTTTTGAAGTAAGTCTAAAACAGTTTTCTTATCAGAAAATGGCATTTTTTGGTCATAAATTATTTGATATTCTTCATCACCTTTACCAAGAATTAATATAACTGATTTTTCATCATAAAGTTCAATAGCTTTTTTAATAGCACTTTTTCTATTTATATCAACTATTAAATTTTCTTTATTTGATATACCTTTAATTATATCTTCCATAATCAAATCAGGGTCTTCAAATCTTGGATTATCACTTGTAACTATTATATGTTTAGCAAATTGTGAAGCAACTTTTCCCATAAGTGGTCTTTTTTCAATATCTCTATTTCCACCTGCACCAAATACAACAATTATCTCTTTATGTGAAAAACTTTTTAAAACTTCTTGCATACCATCTGGAGTGTGAGCAAAATCTATAATGATAAATGGATTTTTTGAAATTATTTCCATTCTTCCACTTACCCCTGCAAAATCTTCAACAACAGCACATATCTCTTCTAAATCTCTTTTTGTAAGCATATGAACAGCTGCTACAGCTGCAGTGATATTATAAATATTAAACACACCCATTAAGTTTGAAGTGTATGAATACATATTTGATAAGTTATTTAACATTACATGAGTCTCTTCATTAAATGAAAAAGCATCTACTTTATAAGTTGATGGAGCATCAAGAGCATAAGTTAAACAATTTTTTGAATTAAATTTAACGTTTTTATCATCTTTATTTATTAGTTTTTTTGATTCATCTGCAAAAAAAGAGTTTTTAACATTTATATACTCTTCCACTGTTTTGTGATAAACCAAATGATCTCTTGTAATATTTGTATGAATTTTAAGTTCAAAATCTAAACCCTCAATTCTATTTTGCTCAATAGCATGGGAACTTACTTCCATTACAAAAAATTCACAACCACTCTGTTTAGCTTTATAAATATGTTCAAAATTTCCAAGTTGAATAGGAGTAGTTAAAGAGTACTCTTCAACTCTTTCATCATTTATGAAAAATCCTCTAGTTCCTTGCAAGGCAACTTTATAACCTAAATCAAGTAAAAATGAATAAATAGCTGCAGCTGTTGTTGTTTTACCATTTGTTCCTGTAATACCAACTATTTTAACACCACTAATATCAATATATTTTACTAAATCTTTTGAATTAATAAAATTTTCGCAACCGTTTACAACAGCTTGTTGTTTAAATTTTTCATTATGTTTTGAAACA
>JALRJW010000066.1 GCA_023268955.1 Aliarcobacter sp.
TGTATCCGACCCTGTCCCCCTTGTTGACGCCCAAATCCGTGAGCAGTCGCGCGGCGGCCAGAATATTTTGGGCAAGATCCTCAAAAGTGAGTGAAGCGCCCTCAAAGGTCAGCGCGTTGGCGGTCGGCGTCATAAGCGCACGGCGCATCACCATCTGCCCCATGCCGATACCAGTGAATTGATGGTGCAAAGGCGCATCCCCCCGGGTCGGATCAGCCGCTCGCTTACCGGCAATCTATATTTTTTAGAAATATTATTATTTAGACATATGCTTACAGACATCACAGGAAATACTCATAGAAGTGAATTCTGTATTGATAAATTATATTCACCTGATAGTAGTTCAGGAAGATTAGGTATTTTAGAGTTAAGAGCCTTTGATATGCCACCTCACTCTCAAATGGCATTATTGCAAATGCTACTTGTTAGAGCATTGGTTTCTACATTCTGGAAAAAACCATACAAACACAATCTTGTAAGATGGGGAACAAGGCTGCATGATCAATTCTTACTTGAACACTATGTAAAAGAGGATATTAAAGCTGTAGTTGATTACTTAAATGAAGAGGGTGGATATGAGTTTAAACTAGATTGGTTTGATCCATTCTTTGAATTTAGATTCCCATTATATGGTATGACTACAATTAATAACATGCACACAGAAATTAGAGCAGCAATTGAGCCTTGGCATGTTTTAGGTGAAGAATCAGGAAGTCAAGGAACATCAAGATATGTGGATTCATCAGTTGAAAGACTTCAAGTAAAAATCCAAAACTTCAATGAAGAAAGATATGTACTTACATGTAATGGGGTACAAATTCCATTAGTTAAAACTAATATTGAAGGTGAGTATGTAAGTGGTGTTAGATATAAGGCTTGGCAACCATGGTCAGCACTTCATCCTACAATAGGTGTTGATACTCCACTAACTTTTGATATAATAGACACTTGGAATAAAAAATCAATTGGAGGATTTAACTACTTTGTTTCACATCCAGGTGGAAGAAGTTATGATACATTCCCTGTAAACTCTTATGAAGCGGAATCTAGAAGAATTAATAGATATTGGGACTTTAATCACTCACAAGGTGAAGTTGAAAACTATGATCCAGTAGTTGGTGGAAAATTAGTAATTCAAGAAAGAAAAGATGTAAAAATCCCTAAAAAGACTCAAAGAATCATTGAAGAGAAGAAGGAAGTTAAAAAACTTTATTATCACCAAATGCCAAGAAACAAAGAGTATCCTTTCACATTAGACTTAAGACAAAGGTGGATGAAGCAATAGATGTCAATTTTTGATAATTGCAAACTTGAAAGTTCTTTTGATGAAATGTTTGATCAAGAGAACAAAGTAAAAGAACATTGGAAAGATGTTTATAAAAATATTGAAGATGCTGGCCTTGAGAAATTAGAGCAAAAGCAAGCGGAAATTGACTGGAGACTTGAAGATAATGGTGTAACATACAATGTCTACAATGATCCAGAAGGAACAAACAGAAGATGGAACTTAGACCCCATCCCTTTTTTACTAAAAGAGGAAGAATGGAATGAAGTTTGCAAAGGTTTAGAACAAAGAGCTAAGCTATTAAATCTAATATTTAAAGATTTATACACTGAACAAAATCTTATTAAAGAGGGAATAGTTCCCTCTGAAATCATATTTAGTCATAAAAGTTTTTTACCTGAATTATTTAACTTCAAGAATCAAGATTACTATGATATGAAGTTTTATGCTGCTGATATTAGTAGAGGACCTGATGGTAAATTTTGGCTAATAAATGATAGAACTCAATCTCCCTCTGGACTTGGATATGCCATTGAAAATAGATTAACTATGAATTCTATTTTAAATGAACTCTATCCAAATATCCAAACACATAAAATAGCTGGATTTATAGATGGATTCAAAGATACATTAAAAGATGCATCTTCATCAAAAACAGATGAACCTTTGGTTACTTTATTAACTCCAGGACCTTTTAATGAAACATATTTCGAGCACTCTTATTTAAGCTCTTTTCTAAATTTAACACTTGTTCAAGGTGAAGATTTACTTTGCAAAAACAATCAATTATGGTTAAAAACCCTAAGTGGATTAAAAAGAGTTGATGGAATGCTAAGAAGAGTTGACTCTGCTTATTGTGATCCTTTAGAATTAAAAAACAATTCACATTTAGGGGTTGCTGGTTTAGTTAATGTTTGTAGAAACGATAATATCGCTATGATTAATCCACTTGGAGTTGGTGTTTTAGAAAATATAGGCTTAAATCCATTTATGGAAAATATTTGTAAATATTTCTTGGATGAAGAGCTCATTTTACCTCAAATTGCTACTTGGTGGTGTGGGCAAGAAAAAGAAAAAAAGTATGTTTTAGAAAATATTCAGAATTTGATTATCAAAAAAATTGACAAAACTGAACAAATTGAGGTGATTTTTGGAAATAGTTTAACACCAAAAAAACTTGAATTACTAAAAGAAAAAATCAATCTACATCCACATTTATATGTAGGTCAACAAATTATAGATTTTTCTACTGTTCCTAGTTATGATAATGGAAAGATTGAACCTAGAAATGCCGTTATTAGAGCATTTTCATTTAAAAAAGATGATACATTCACTTTTATGCCAAGTGGCTTAGTAAGAGTATCAAATTCAAAAGATTCATTAGTTGTTTCTAATCAAAAAGGTGGTACTAGTAAAGACCTTTGGATATTAGGTGATAACAATATTGATATAAATACAACCCATATATTTAATGAAAAAGTCTTTATTGACTCTAAGTTAGAAAATATTTCTACAAAAAGAGCAGAAAATTTATTTTGGCTTGGTAGATACTTAACTAGAGCAATTACAACGGCTAGAACTATTAGGTTTAATCTAAAAACTGTATTAAATCTTAATAACAAAGATGAAGCTCTAAATGCTCAAAACACAAATAGTATTTTAAATAAATCTTTAACCCATTTAACTATGACTTATCCTGGATTTCTTGATGAAGAGAACTTAAAACAACCATTAAAAGAGTTAATTTCAATAATCAAAGATACTAATAGAGTTGGTTCATTAGGCTTTACTCTTCAAATGCTATCAAATGTAAATGCAAATGTAAAAAATCTTCTTACTATGGAAGCATGGAGGATATTTGATAAACTCCAAAAAGAGTGGTATATTTATACAAAAAAAGAGATTAGAACATATAGAGAACATTTGATGGAGCTTGATAAATTACTTATTTATCTGATGGCTTACAAAGAGTTAATAGATGAGAGTATCTTCAAAGAACAAGGACTAATTTTATACAATATTGGATACAAAATTGAAGTATCACAACTTTTAATCTCAAAATTAAGATCACTTTTAACAGTTAAAGTTGATAAACTAGTTGAATATGATATTTTGGATTCAACCCTAAACTCTTATGAAAGTTATAACTCTTATAGAAGTTATTACCAATCATCTTTAAATATTGAAAATGTTTTAGAGTTTCTATTATTTAATAAGAAATATCCAAAATCTTTGATTTATATAATTTATGATTTATTGCAAGAATTAGATGAATTACCCCATGAAAATAAAACATCTATAAGTAACTTCCAAGAACCTGTGTTTAAAATTTATTCTCACCTAACTTTAACAAAAGTTGAAGAACTTCTAGAATTAGGTAAAAATGATGCTATTTACAAGAATTTTGATGATTTCTTATCAAAAGTTAGTGATTTGTTGTCTGAAACTTCAGAAGAACTAACTAAAACTTATTTTTCACACTATAATGAGCACTAAATGATTTATGAAATATTCCACGAAACAAAATTTAATTACGCTAATATAGTTACTTTTAGCCATAACATCGCAAGATTAAAACCTAAAAATACAACTACACAAGAACTACTTGAACACGCTATAAAGATTAATCCAACACCATATGAAGTAAGTGAATTCACAGACTACTATGGAAACACTAATAATTTCATGCTTATTAGAGAGTCTCACAAAAGTTTAATAGTTACTTCAACTTCTAAGGTTAAAAGAAACCTTGATATTTTAAAAGAAGAACTTGAATTACTAAAGAAATCAGATATTACTGTTAAAGGTGCACTTGAAAGATTGAAAACTTTTAATAAAGAAGATGTTTTAGCAAAACAATTTTTATTTGAAACACAATCTATTCCTATGCCTTCAAATGTTATCAAAAATTATATTTCAGAGATATTTACTCCTGAAAAAAAACTATTTGAAGCATGCAATGAATTTATGGAAAGAATATTTACAGATTTTGAATTTGTATCAGGATTTAGCGACATTACAACACCTATTGAGCTTATTTTTAAAGAGAAAAAAGGGGTTTGTCAAGATTTCGCCCAATTCGCTATCTCAGCTTTAAGAGGTATTGGAATTCCTGCAAAATATATGAGTGGATATATCCAAACTCATCCTTTAGAAGGTCAAGAAAAACTATTTGGTGCTGATGCATCACACGCTTGGTTTTCTGCATATATTCCAGGATATGGTTGGGCAGATTTTGATCCAACAAACAATAAAATACCAAATGAAGAGTATATTATTCTTGGAGAAGGTAAAGATTATAATGATATTGCCCCACTTAAAGGTGTTGTATTAAGTAGTGGGAACAGTAATTTAAGTGTTAGAGTAAATGTGAAAAGATTAGATGATTAATTCATCTAATCTAAGAATTTTATTGGATTTTAGCAACTCTAAAAGCTACAGCATTTTCATAAATCAAAGCATTTGAGTAGTGACAAGTAACCATACCATCACATGACGCTCTAAATTCATGAACTACTTCACCTACTAATGAATCAATAACTTCGCCTAAAAGTTGTCCTTTTGAAACATAATTTCCAGGAATTTCTTTAGGAACAAAAATACCACTCTTTGGTGCTTTAATTACTTCAATAGTTTCTCTGTTTACGATAGTAGATTCGTACCCTGCAAAAATGTGATAATCAATAATTCCTAATTTTCCCATAAATCTAAGAATACCTTGATTTATTTGGCTTGAAATTTTATTATCAACTTCATTTATATTTGGACACATAATTGAAAATGCTTTTGTTTCCCATAGTTGCCAATTATATTGTAAAGATACAGTGTCAATTGATTTCATAGTTCTGTGATGAACAATCTTAAATCCAAATTTCTTCGCTGTTTCTAAATCTTCAAAACCACTTTTTAATAACTTAACGTAAGGTAAACAGTTTACAGGGTCAGGTCTTCTTTCTAATGAAATACCATAATCATAACCTTGCAACACATCAAATACTCTTTTGGCAATTCTTTGAGTTGTTTCACCTAATTCATATCCAGGAAACATCATATTTAAATCTGTATTATCCAAAGGCCAGAATCTTTTTCCAATATTTAATGCATAATGATTAATAGAGGGAATAATTAGAATATCACCCTTAATTTTTTTCCTATCTATTTGATTTTTAAAAAAATTAACCAATCTTGATGAGCAATATAAAGGTAAAATTCCTTCACCTTCCATTGCACCAACTATTGCAACTTTTGGAGCTTTTTTGTCACTTCCTTTAAATAAAAACCCTTCAACAACTAAAGGCTCTCTACTTAAAGATTCAATTTTTAAGATTTCAATTCTTTCCACTATTTCTCTCCAAAAATTCTAGCAAGTAATGAACCTTCATAAACAACAGGATACTCTCTTAATGTAAATAAAATTCCATCACTTGGTGACATAATTTCACTTAACACTGCACCCGTTAAAGGATTTACAATCTCACCAATTTTTTCATCTTTTTTAATTACAGCACAATGCTCTAAAGAAGGAACAAAGAGACCACTTTTTGCAGCATTTAAATAGTGAACTTCACCAATTTCTGAAGTAAATGGTTCTCTTACTAAATAGTTTTCATCACACTCTATGATGCCCTCTTTTTTCATTAGATTTAAAATACCTGTTAAAAGTTGCGTTCCATACTCTTTTGTAAGTCTCATACCAACACCCATTTCAACAACTAGTGTTTTAGTTCCTACAGAGTTTAAAGTATGTGAAAAAGTTGCTTCAAGAACTGTTACAGCATCATGAATCCATATAAAGTCACAATTTAATTCTTTTGCTAAAGGTAAAGTTGAAGGAGAGAACTCTTTGTTAATTCTAATTTGAGGGATTTCTCTTAGGAAAATGTTACTTGAGTGAATATCAATAGCAATATCACTACCTTCAAGAAAGAGGGCATACGAACCTCTATATTTCTAGATGCTAATCCTGAAATGGTGGAAGCGGCTGCAAAAACAGGAACCGATCGAATCGAATTGTATACAGAACCCTATGCATCGGCTTACCCATCGAACCCCACTAAAGCTATTGAAGATTTCATTGCTACTGCGAAAAGGGCCGAAGAATCAGGATTAGGAGTAAATGCCGGACATGATTTATCCCTAAAGAACATCGCTTTTTTTGCCAAATCGATTCCCAATCTATTAGAAGTATCTATTGGGCACGCGCTAATTTGCGAGGCCATTTACTTTGGATTAGATAATGTGGTTAATCAATATCTTCACCGATTACAAAACCCTTAATTGGTATGCTACATTCGAATATCCTTGGTCAAGGAAAACCACTTTTGATCTTACATGGGTTTCTAGGTAGCGGAGACAATTGGAAAACCTTTGCCAAAAAGTGGGCTGAAAGAGGACGTTCAGTACATTTGTTAGATGCCCGAAATCACGGAAAGAGCTTTCACAGCGACGAGTTTAGC
>JALRJW010000165.1 GCA_023268955.1 Aliarcobacter sp.
ACATCTTGACTAGCGTTGCAAAAATATGTTCCCTTTACAATTTTAGGATTAACTTTTGGAAAAACACCATTTTTATTTAAAAATGCTAACAAATCCTTATTTGAATACTCTTTTAAAAGTTGAGATACTAAAGCTTCATCACCTAAATAGTTTTTAGCAGTTATTTTTTCATTTGTAATATTGCATTTAGATCCACCTGAAACCTTTAATTTTTGGGCAAGTTTAGAGTTAGTTTCGATTATGCAAACATCTTTATATTTTCTTTTATTAAGTTGTGATGCAAACATTAATCCACTTGCACCACCACCAATGATAGCAACATCATAAATCATGATATTTTCTTAGCAGTAAAGATATTTATTCCATCTTTGTATTCATACTCTAAAACATAATTATTTGCCTTTAGAATATTGTATATGATATATAAACCTAAACCAAATGAATCTTTTGGTTTTTCTTCATTTTTAAAAAATGGTTCAAAATAATTGTGAAGTTCATAATCAAGTTTTTTTCCTTGATTTTGAAAAATGATATTTTCATCTTGATTTTTTATTGTTACTGTTTTGTTTTTTGAGTATTTAATAGCGTTATCTATAAGATTTTTGATTGCAATTGAAAATAGTTTGTAATTAACATTTAACTTTTTATTTTCGTACTCTTTTACAACTTGTTCTTCTTCAATCATCAAAATATCCATAGCATTATCAACTATATCATCTAAGAAATAGTTGTTTTTATCAATATTTTTTGAAGAAGAAATCAACTCTTCAATTGTTGCAAATTCATTTATTAAACCCTCAAGTCTATTAAACACAGATTTTAATTTTTCATTGTTTTCTTCGTTTTGGTCAAGTTGCGTTAAAAATTTTCCTTTTGTAATTGGAGTTTTTAACTCATGCATGATATTTCTAATAAAAACATTTCTTGATTCTTTTAGGTTTTTTAGTTTTTTAGCACTTCTTTTAAACTCTAAAGCCAAAAGTGTAACTTCATCTTTTCCTTCTAAATCACAACATTCAAAATCAAAATCTTCATCACCTAAATTTTTAACTTTATCTTTTAAAAGTCTTAGTGGCGTAAGTTTTTTTAGGGTGATTATATAAAGCAAGATTATTGTTGTAATAACAATTAAAAATACTAAGATTATGTAAATATGAGTGCTTGTATTTAAAGTATGGTCATCTCTAATTAAAAAAGTTTCATTATCTTTTTTTAAATAAATATAGTTATGGTCATCTAAATTTAAAACTCTAAAAATACCTTGTTTTTGATTATCCTTTTTATCTAAAAGAACATCTGTTTTAGGGTTGTAAGTTATTGCATTTATTTGCCCCATAGGCTCAATAAGTGTATATTGTATATCATCAAGACTCTTTAAAAACTCTTGGTCAAAGTTTCCACTTTGATGATATTTTCTAATTACCATTTTTGCAATTGGAAGATATTTTTCAAACATTTCTGATTGTTTTTTACTATAATTGTGGGTCATTAAAACAAAAAAACTTACTATAACAAGTAAAATTGTTATAAAAAAACTAACACTTATAGTAAAAAAAATCGATTGTCTATTCATTGTGTAAATTTATATCCCATTCCTCTAATAGTTAAAAGATGTTTTGGATTTTTTGGGTTTTCTTCTATTTTGTGACGAATTCTATTTATGATTACAGCTAAAGAGCCCGAATTATCATAATCCTGATTAAGCAAATCACTCTTATCAAAAATTTCAACCCTTGAAACTACAAAGCCTTCTCTTTTTAAAAGTAAAGATAAAACTTCATATTCAGCAGCTGTAAATTTTATGATTTCATCATTTTTTGAGATTTCCCTTTTTCCCTCGTTTAAAACAAAAGTTTTACCGACTTCAACCTCTTTTTCTTTATTATTATATCTTCTTAAAATAGTTTTTATTCTTACTTCAAGTTCTCTAGGGTCATAAGGTTTTGGTAAATAATCATCAGCACCTAAATCAAG
>JALRJW010000201.1 GCA_023268955.1 Aliarcobacter sp.
CCAACAGCGAAGTCGAACAACTATCTACCTTAATAGAACAAGAGTCGCTCCTTAGCGCAGTAGATTCATCTCTACAGCAGCAGGCGGAGTCGCTAGTCGATGAAATTCGCACAGGTTACAAACCCTCGATGCTGGAGCAGCTAAATACTATAAAGAGCAAGGAATTAAAATTCCTGCAAACTTAATAGAATAAAAATTTTAAATTAAATTAAAAAGGGGATACTCCTCCTTCCCCTTTTTTTGCAAAGTGAATAGACAATTTGTGTTGTTTATTTAGTTTGCATAAAATCCATACAATGCATATTTTAGGAAATTACTATGATTACAATTAAGTACTTTAAACAAATAACTTTCGTTTACGCTATTTTTATCTCTTTATTTCATTTTTACATAAATATTTGGGGTGGATTAAGTGATATTTGGTTTAATTCAGCTCACTTTGCACTTTTAGCTTCTTTGGGATTTTTAACATATGAAGCGTCTAAAAATGAAAATAAAGTTAGTATTTTAAATATAATTTTTGCTGTTTTATCTTTGTGTACATTTGTGTATATGGTCTTATTTGAAGAGAGCCTTTATGCAGTTGCTGGTGGTCAAATGCGGCTATCTGATATCATAGTTGCTAGTATGACAATCATTTTAGCTATTGAAATGGTTAGAAAAACAACTGGATATATTATTCCTTTTATTATCATTTTTTGTATTTCATATATTCTGTTTTTAGGTCAATATTTTGATGGTGTTTTTGCTTTTGCAGGAATGACAGATGAAAGATTTTTATATAGAATGTTCTATACAAATGAAGGATTATTTGGTCCTATTGCAACAATTTCTGCAACTTATGTTTTTATGTTTATTTTATTTGCAGCATTTTTGTTAAAATCGGGTGCTGGTGATTTTATTGTTGATGTTTCAAATGCAATTGCTGGAAAATACACAGGTGGAACTGGTCATGTTGCTGTTGTTTCATCGGCTTTAATGGGAACAATTTCAGGAAGTGCTGTTGCTAATACTGTAAGTACGGGTTCTATTACAATTCCCATGATGAAAAAAGCAGGGTTTAAAGGTGAGTTTGCAGCGGCAGTTGAAGCAGCTTCAAGTACAGGTGGCCAGATTATGCCTCCAATTATGGGAGCAGGGGCTTTTATTATGGCTCAAATGACAGGAATTTCATTTGCAACAATTGTAACAGTTTCAATTTTACCTGCTATTTTATATTTTGCTTCAATTGCTTTTTACATCAATATTCACGCTAAAGAAAACAATATTAAGGGTGAAAAAAGTGGAGTTAAAGTTCTTCCAATATTAAGGGAAGGTTTTCATTTTATAATTCCTTTATCAACTTTAGTTGGATTGCTTATTTATGGTTTTTCTCCAACTTATTCAGCTGGTATTGCCATAATTACGATTATTTTTTCATCATATTTAACAAAAACAAAAAGAATGGGAATCAAAGAAGTTCTTGAAGCTTTAGCTTTAGGTGCTCAAAATATGATTATAACTGGTGTTTTATTGGTTGCTGTGGGAATTATTGTTGGGGTTATAAATATTTCAGGAATAGGAATTACTTTTTCTCAACTA
The DNA here is from genome assembly GCA_023268955.1 of Aliarcobacter sp. Lineage (GTDB taxonomy): Bacteria > Campylobacterota > Campylobacteria > Campylobacterales > Arcobacteraceae > JALRJW01. The sequence continues at coordinate 1,582 of JALRJW010000201.1, forward strand.
ATTATGGAATGGTCAAACAATTCACTTTTAATAGCAATTGTTTTAGTTGCAATTGCTTCATTGATTTTAGGTATGGGATTGCCTGTAACTGCTTCATACGTTGTATTATCAGTTTTATCAGCACCTGCTTTAGTTGGACTTATGTTAACTCCTGAAATGGCTGCGCTTGTAAACGCTGGAATTCAATTGCCTGAAGTTGCTATGTATTTGTTGACTGCTCATTTAATAGTATTTTGGCTTTCTCAAGATTCTAACTTAACGCCACCAGTTTGTTTAGCAGCTTTTGCAGCAGCAGCTATTGCAAAAACACCACCGATGAAAACAGGGTTAGTTTCATGGAAAGTTGGAAAAGGAATGTATATTATTCCTTTATTATTTGCTTTCACTCCCTTGATAAATGGAACATGGATTGAAAGAATAGAGATATTTGGTTTTGCATTATTTGGAATTATGGCATTTTCTATTGTAATGGAAGGATATTGGGACAAAAAGCTATCTGTATTAGATAGAATTATTTTTGCAATTGCTGCAATATTCTTATTAACTCCTGATAGTGTTTTTTCATGGGAATCTTATGTTCCTATGATAAATACTTCACATTTATTAGGATTTATTATTTTTGCAGTGATGATGACATATCATAAATTAAGTTTAAAAGAGGAGAAAATAAAAGATGTTCAACTTTCTTGATAAATTACAAGAGTGTGGTTATATAGTTCATGTGGCTAAAAACAAAGAAGAAGCATTTGAAATTTCAAAAACTTATGTTAAAGAGGGTTTGAGTATTGGTCTTGGTGGAAGTGTTAGCGTTCAACAAATTGGATTACTTGATTATTTGCTTTCAAGGGATGATTTAACTGTTCATAATCAATATGAAGCGGGCATAACTATGGCTGAAAACTCAGAAAGAAGAAGACAAGGTTTAGTTGCTGATTTATTTGTTACAGGTGTAAATGCTTTAACAAAAGATGGGAAAATAGTAAATGCTGATGGAAGTGGAAACAGAGTTGCTGCTTTTTGTTATGGACCTAGAAAAATTTTAGCAATAGTTGGAAAAAACAAAATTGTTGATAGTGTTGAAGATGGTTTTAAAAGAATTATGGAAGTAGCTGCTGTTAAAAATATTGAAAGAATGAACAACAAAGCTATCGAAATGGGAAAAGAACCAAGACATAATCTTGATAATATCGCTAATAAATTTACATGGGTAAAAGCTGATGAAAAAGATAGAATTGTGTTGATTTTAGTTGAAGAAGAGTTAGGCTATTAATGTATGATTATTTGATTATTGGGGCTGGAATTATTGGCCTTAATATTGCCAAAAATCTTAAAGAAAGATTTCCTGCAAGTAAAATTTTAGTTATTGAAAAAGAGAATGAAGTTGGACTTCATAGCTCTGGTAGAAATTCAGGTGTTTTACATGCAGGATTTTATTACACAGCAAACTCTTTAAAAGCAAAGTTTACAAAAGAGGGAAATATTGCTTTAAAAGAGTTTGTAAAACAAAGAAATTTAAAAATAAACGAATGCAAAAAAGTTGTAGTTGCACAAAATCTTAAAGAGCTTGAAGGTTTAATTGAGTTAAAAAGAAGAGGTGATGCAAATGGTGTTGAATTAGAGTGGATTACACAAGATGAATTAAAAGAGCTTTATCCAAATATATCAACTTATAGAAAAGCTTTAATCTCTCCTGCAACTGCAACAGTTGATCCTTTGGAAGTTACAAAAGAGTTTGAAAAAGTTGCTATTGAATTGGGAATTGAAGTTATTTTATCTTGTAAATATATATCAAGTAAACAAAATGAAATCACAACTTCAAAGGGTATTTTTGAAGCAAAAAAAATCATAAATTGTGCAGGATTATATGCTGATAAAATTGCCAAAGATTTTGGTTTTAGCAAAGATTATGTAATCATTCCATTTAAAGGAATATATTTAAAAGATAAAATAAATGAAGCCCATTTAAATACAAATGTTTATCCAGTTCCTAATTTAAATAATCCATTTTTAGGTGTTCATTATACTTTAACTGTAAATAATGAAGCAAAAATTGGACCAACAGCAATACCTGCTTTTTGGAGAGAAAACTATAAAGGTTTTGATAATTTTTCATTAAAAGAGTTTTTTGAAATAATATATTATGAAGCTAAACTTTTTTTCTCAAATGCCTTTGGTTTTAGGGATTTAGCTTTTGATGAAATGAAAAAATATAAAATGCAGTATTTAAAAAGTTTAGCTTTAGGATTAACTAATAATATGAATCAAAAAGGTTTTGATTCATGGAGTAAACCAGGAATCAGAGCGCAACTTTTAAATAAAAACAGTTTAGAGTTAGTTCAAGATTTTGTAGTTGAAGGTGATGAAAATTCTGTTCATGTTTTAAATGCCGTTAGTCCTGCTTTTACCTCTTCAATTCCATTTGCTAATTGGGTTGTTGAAGAGTATGTTTTAGAGAAAAATTAGATTATTATTGTAATATTTTGAAAAATTTAAATAAAAAGATAAATCTATGATCAAAAAAATAAAATCTTTTTTACTTTTTCCTTTAGTTGTAATGTTTGCAAAAGGATTAAAGGGAAAAGATACAAATTTCAAGCAATTTATTACAAATGACAAAAGAGAATTAAACAATCAAGTTCTACTTGAAATAGATTGCCAAAACTATGAAGTTTTAGATGATATATCAAAATTCTTCGATAAAACTAGTCCCATTTATGATAAAACAAAAATCAATTTTAAAATTGATGTAAACGTAATACCTGAAGATTACAAAAAATTTACCTTTGATTTTATGGATATTGTTCATATTTATCATTCGGCTTCAATGCTTAGTGCTAGAATTCCCAATGAAAATATTTATGTAGAGATTAAAGTTTCAAATTATAAACTAAACGAAACTCAATTAAATAATCTTTTAAGATATATTTTAAAGATTTATGGTTCAAAAAAAGTTGAAAAACTATTTTTAAATATTGAAGATTTTGATGAAAAATCAAAGCAATCTTTGCAATATTTTACAAATCTTTTAAACTCTTCAAAAGCCTTAAAGTTTTCAAGAAGTAGAGGACTTTTTGTTCTTACTTGTGAAGATAAGAAAAAGAAATATGATATTGTTTGGTCAAAGGGTGAAGATATAGAATTAACAGAGTTTGGTATTGTTTTTGATAAATTTGGAAATGAAATGGAAAAAGGTATTAAGGTTTCAAATTCTCCAATAGTCGCAATTCATAAAACTTAAAATAAACATAACGTAAATTTAGATATAATTCGCGAAAAATAAAAATAGGAAAAATTATTATGGCAATTTATACATGTGGACATACTACTCCTGATTCAGATTCAATCTGTTCAGCAATTTCATTAGCTTATTTATTAAATGCAACAGGAAGAGAAGCAATCCCAGCTAGACAAGGACCTGTTTCTCCTGAAACTCAATTTATTTTAGATAGATTTGGTTTTGAAGCACCAGAACTTAAAACTGAGTTTGCTGGTTGCGAACTTTTTATCACTGATTATTCAGATAGAGGACAAGCTCCAAAAGATATCGATGAAGCAACTGTTGTTGGTATAGTTGATCACCATAAATTAGGTGATATTGAAACTTCTGCTCCTTTAGAGTGTTGGATTAGACCTGTTGGTTGTACAAACACAATTGTTAAAGAGATGTATGATTATCATAAAGTAGAGATTCCTGCAAATATCGCTGGAGTAATGTTATGTGCTATTTTATCTGATACAGTAATTTTCAAATCTCCAACTTGTACTCCTAAAGACATTGAAGTAGTTAGAGAGTTAGCACAAATTGCTGGTGTTGAAGATTTCGGTGCTTTAGGTATGGAAATGTTTACAGTTAAATCAGCTGTAAAAGGTGTTCCTGTAAGAGACTTAATTTTAAGAGATTACAAACCTTTTGATATGCATGGAAATGATGTAGGTATCGGGCAATTAGAAGTTATTGATTTAGCAATTTTTGATGAAATTAAAGGTGAATTACAAGCTGATTTAGACAAAGTAAGAGTTGAAAACAACTTACATACAGCTTGTTTAATTTTAACAGATATTATGAAAGAGGGTTCTGAGGTATTAGTATCTTCAGAAAATCCTGCAATTTTTGAAAGTGCATTTAACTGTAAACTTGAA